>JAKAZA010000012.1 GCA_021816155.1 Pseudomonadota bacterium
TTGCGATCAGTGCTTGCCGTATTTCACGCCGTCAACGCGCATTTGACAAGACTGAAACACCCGCCATCGAGTGTGGCGGAACGGTCACGTATGCAACATCAGCGCGAAACCCGCTACAGCGCCGCTTGCAGCCGAAGTCAGTAGAAGTTCACCACCACGCTGACGCGCTCGCCGGCCAGCAGCGGGTCGACCCAGTGCACCCGGTTCCCGGGAAGCGTCACCAGCGTGTTGGGCGTCGGCCGCAGCTCGACTGGGGCGCCACCCTCCCGCGCCCCCTCCGCCATGAGGGCGCCACCCGTGAGACCGCTGGCGCGGACATAGAACACGTTGGTGCAGATCGGATCGCCCGCGGCGGCGTCGTACGAATCGACGTGCGGGACCTGCCGCGGCGGCTCGGCGGCGTCGCCGATCATCCGCACAGGAAACAGCTGCAGCCTCGGCGGCCCCGGAAACCAGTAGCCGCACTGCTTCACCCACGCCAGCACCGCCGGCGCCAGCACGCGCCGGATCTCGTCCAGCGGCGCCTGCGCGGCGAGGTCCCCGCCGCGGACCTGGCTGGTGCGGCCGCGGCCCAGCAGGCCCAGCTCTTCCGACGACGTCCAGCTGCCCGCGAGCCGGTCGACCGCGGCCAGCACAACCAGCATGGCGTCCAGCGGCAGGAAGTTGCGACGGACGCAGACGCCGTCGTGTATCGAGACTGACATGTGAACGCCGCGCGGATCCGCTCGCTGGGTAGTCCGCGCGAACCGTCACCGCAACTACATTGGCGACAGGGATCCCGCGTTCGCCGGACCGGGCGGACTCAGACCGTGGCGAACGGGTAGGGCGAGATCGACTTGGTGAAGTCGTCGACCATGAGCGTGCGGCCCAGCGGCTCGGCGGCGCGTTGCGGGCAGGCCGCCCGCTCGCAGACCCGACAGGCGGGACCGATCTCGGTGACGAGCGGGTTCGCGAGGTCGAGACCGCGCGAATAGACCAGCCGCGGCGCGAACTTCAGCTCGCATCCGAGTCCGATGGCGAGGCCGGCGTCCTCGTCGGCGAACGGCCCGGCGACCCTCGGCGTGGTGCGCGCCAGCGTGAAATAGCGCGCCCCGTCCGGGGTCTCGACGATCTGCGTCACCACGCGCCCCGGCGTGCGGAAGGCCTCGTGCACCCGCCACCTTGGGCATGACCCGCCGAACCTGGAGAACGGGAATGAGGCGCCGGCGAAGCGCTTGGAGATGTTCCCGGCGGTGTCGACCCGCAGCATGAAGAACGGCACGCCGCGCGAAGCGGGCCGCGAGAGAGTGGTGAGCCGGTGACAGACCTGCTCGAAACTGGCGCCGAAGCGGGCGGCGATGAGCTCGATGTCGTGGTGCGCTTTCTCGGCGGCGTCGCGGAACGCCTCGTAGGGCATCATGGTCGCCGCGGCGAGGTAGTTGGCGAGCGACACCTTGAGCAGCCGGCGCGTCGGCGCATCCGGCGACGCGGCCCGCTCGACAAGGGCGCCGAGCTGAGCGTCGTGCTCGGACAGCGCCAGCTGGTAGGCGATGCCGAAGGCGCGACCCGCCTCGCCAAGCAGCTCGGACAGCATCAGTCGGCGCCGGTGATGATCGTAGCGGCGCACCGAGTCGGGCAGCACCTCGGTCGGCACCACGCGCACCGCGACTCCGTGACGGTCGGCGAGCCTGGCCCGCGCCGCCGCGACGAAGCCTTGCGGCTCGGCGCGCAGCTCGGCGGCCAGCGCCTCGCCCGCCTCGTCGAGCTCCGGAAAGAAGTTGCGCTGGCTCTGGATGTAATCGCGCACCCAGTCGGACGGCGTCAGCGAGAGCCCCGGATCCCCCTCCTCGGCCCGCGGCGCCTGGCCGAGCTCGGCCAGCCGGCGCCGGTCGGCGTAGGCGCGGTAGAGCCGCACGATCGCATCGGCCACCCCGGGCGCGCTCTCGGCCACTTCCGCCACCTCGTGCCGCGCCACGCCGAGGTCGCGGAACAGCGGGTCGGCGAACACTTCGGTAAGGTCGCGCGCGTCGGCCGCCTCGTGATCGGACGAGAGGTTGCGGATGTCGATGTCGTAGGCCTCGGCCAGGCGCAGCAGCACCTGCGCCGTGACCGGGCGCTGGTTGTGCTCCAGATAGTTCAGGTAGCTCGGGCTGACGCCCAGATCCTCGGCCATGCGGGTCTGGGTGAGGCCCATGTCGCGGCGCAGCCGCCGGAGCCTGGGGCCAAGGAACAGCTTGCGTTCGAGCGGTTGGGCCACGGTCCGTCAATTGTCACAAATCCACACATTAGACAACGTCTAACTGTGACAACATGGCCTTGTGGCGCCAACGGAGCGCTTCCCATCGAGCATCTTCAAGCGCTAGAGGCCCGTGACGGCTTGTCAAAAAGCCCTTCAGTCGTGCGGGATCGCCATGTCATACGAAGACCACATCATCGAGATGAGCGCTCTGATCAAGAGCAAGAACGGCGCGTGGGACGGGATCGACCCCAGCGCCGTGGCCCGCATGCGGCTGCAGAACCGTTTCAAGACCGGGCTCGAGATCGCGAAGTACACCGCCGACATCATGCGGCGCGACATGGCGGCCTACGACGCCGACCCCTCACGGTACACGCAGAGCCTCGGCTGCTGGCACGGCTTCATCGCCCAGCAGAAGCTCATCTCGATCAAGAAGCACTTCGGCTCCACCAAGGGCCGGTACATCTACCTCTCGGGTTGGATGGTGGCGGCGCTGCGCTCCGAGTTCGGACCGCTGCCCGACCAGTCGATGCACGAGAAGACTTCAGTGCCCGCGCTGATCGAGGAAATCTACACCTTCCTGAAGCAGGCGGACGCCCGCGAGTTGGGCCTTCTGTACCGCGACCTCGACGCCGCCCGGAAGGCCGGCGACGCAGCCAGGGAGCAGAAGCTGATCGATGCGATCGACAACTTCGAGACGCACGTCGTTCCGATCATCGCCGACATCGACGCGGGCTTCGGCAACGCCGAGGCGACCTACCTGCTCGCCAAGAAGATGATCGAGGCCGGGGCCTGCGCGCTGCAGATCGAGAACCAGGTCTCCGACGAGAAGCAGTGCGGCCACCAGGACGGCAAGGTCACCGTTCCGCACGAGGACTTCATCCAGAAGCTGCGCGCCATCCGCTACGCGTTCCTCGAGCTTGGCGTCGACAACGGCATCATCGTCGCCCGCACGGACAGCCTCGGCGCCGGCCTGACCAAGCAGATCGCCTATTCGAAGACGCCGGGCGACCTGGGCGACAAGTACAACAGCTTCCTCGACTGCGAGGAAATCAGCGCGGCCGAGGTGAAGAACGGCGACGTGGTGATCACCCGCGCCGGCAAGCTGATGCGGCCCAAGCGCCTTCCCTCCAACCTCTTCCAGTTCCGGGCCGGGACGGGCGAGGACCGTTGCGTCCTCGACTGCATCACGGCGCTGCAGAACGGCGCCGACCTGCTCTGGATCGAGACCGAGAAGCCGAACGTGTCCCAGATCGCCGGCATGGTGAACCGCATCCGCCAGGTGATCCCCAACGCCAAGCTCGCCTACAACAACAGTCCGTCCTTCAACTGGACCCTCAAGTTCCGCGAGCAGGTCTTCGAGGAGTGGATCGCGGCCGGCAAGGACGTGTCCGCCTACGACAAGGCAAAGCTGATGAGCGCCGAGTACGACGCAACGCCGCTGGCGATCGAGGCGGACAACCTGATCCGCACGTTCCAGGCCGACGCGGCCCGGCACGCCGGCATCTTCCACCATCTGATCACCCTGCCGACCTACCACACGGCCGCCCTGTCCACCGACAACCTGGCCAAGGAGTACTTCGGCTCGGAAGGCATGCTCGGCTACGTGCTGAAGGTGCAGCGCCAGGAGATCCGCCAGGGCATCGCCTGCGTGAAGCACCAGAACATGTCGGGCTCCGACATCGGCGACGACCACAAGGAGTATTTCGCCGGCGAGGCCGCGCTGAAGGCGGGCGGCGTGCACAACACGATGGGCCAGTTCGCCTGACGCAGAGGCGCATTTCTGCAACCGGGCCGCTCGGATCATCCCAAGCGGCCCGGAAGGCTGATAGGGTTGACTGGTGGGGGCACGCGCCCCCGCCCTTTTTCTTTTCCGGCAGATGAGGTCCGTCATGGCCGACGACGCAACCACCCTCGCCCGTCCCGCCGAGGTTTCGGCGCCCATCGAGGGCCGCGCGGCCGAAGTGCTGACGCCAGATGCGCTGGCCTTCCTGGCCGAACTGCACCGCAAGTTCAACGCGCGACGCCTGGAGCTGCTCGCCGCCCGCCAGACGCGACAGAAGCGTTGGGACGCCGGCGAAAGCCCCGATTTCCTGCCGGAAACCGCCGCCGTTCGCGCCGGCGACTGGCGGGTCGCACCGATTCCGCACGATCTTCAGGACCGCCGGGTCGAGATCACCGGCCCCACGGACCGCAAGATGATCATCAACGCGCTGAACTCGGGCGCGAAGGTGTTCATGACCGACTTCGAGGACGCCAACTCGCCGACCTGGGCCAACATGGTCGACGGCCAGCTGAACCTGATCGATCTCTGGGCCGGCAAGCTCAGCTTCGTCGACCCGGGGACCGGCAAGTCGTACCGGCTGAACGACAAGCGCGCCGTGCTGATCGTGCGCCCCCGCGGCTGGCACCTGCCCGAGCGCCACGTGACGGTCGACGGCGAGGCGATGAGCGGCTCGCTGGTCGATTTCGGGCTCTACTTCTTCCACAACGCCAAGGCGACGCTGGCGCAGGGCTCGGGACCCTACTTCTACCTGCCGAAGATGGAGAGCCATCTGGAGGCCAGGCTCTGGAACGACGTCTTCGTGCTCGCGCAACAGCGGCTCGGGATCGCCAACGGGACCATCAAGGCGACCGTGCTCATCGAGACGCTGCCCGCCGCGTTCGAGATGGACGAGATCATCTACGAGCTGCGCGACCACATGGCCGGCCTCAACTGCGGCCGCTGGGACTACATCTTCAGCTACATCAAGCGCCTGCGCCGCCACCCCGAAGCGCTCACCCCGGACCGCGCGGCGATGGGCATGGGCGGCGCCTTCCTGGCCGCCTACTCGCTGAAGCTGATCCAGACCTGCCATCGCCGCGGCGCCTTCGCCATGGGCGGCATGGCCGCGCAGATCCCGGTGAAGGGCGACGCCGCCGCCAACGAAGCCGCGTTCGCCAAGGTGCGCGCCGACAAGGAGCGCGAGGCCACGAACGGCCATGACGGCACCTGGGTCGCCCACCCGGACCTCGTTTCGGTGGCGATGGAGGTGTTCGACCGCGTGATGCCGCAGCCCAACCAGTTGGGGAACCTGCGCGCGGACGTGACCGTGACGCGCGAGCAGCTCCTGAAGGTGCACGAGGGCGAACGCACCGAGCACGGCCTCAGGGAGAACATCCGCGTCGGCGTCCAGTACATCGAGGCGTGGCTGCGCGGCCGCGGCGCCGTGCCGCTCTACAACCTGATGGAAGACGCCGCGACGGCCGAGATCAGCCGCACTCAGATCTGGCAGTGGATCAACCAGCGGGCCAAGCTCGCCGACGGCCGCCTTGTGACCGCCGGGCTGTTCCGCGCGCTGTTGGATGAGGAGATGGCGGCGTTGAAGCAGACGCTGGGCGCGGCCTACGAGAGCGGCCGCTTCGCCGAAGCCATCCGCCTCTTCTCCGACATGAGCCTCGCCGACGACTGCGCCGAGTTCCTGACGCTGCCGGCGTACGAGGTGCTGGAGTAGCGGCCCGTACCCGGTATCCATCGTCCCCGCAAAGCGGGGAGAGGGATACCGCGGTTCACGCCCCCGCCGGCCAGTTCGCCAGATCGCACCCCGCCGCGGCGAGGATCGCGTTCAGCTGGGCATCGCCCGACGCCGCCGCGTATTTCGCCTTCAGCGCGGCGAGCGACCTGGCGTGGTATTTCTGCGGCGCCTGCGCGTAGGCGCCGCCCGGCAGGTCGACGCTGAACTCCGGCTCGCCCGCCGCCAGCGCCGCGGCGTTGGCCTTCGACCAGGGCAGGAAGTAGCGGCCGACGTAGGCCAGCAGCGGCGCCAGCGTCGGCGCGAGGCTCGCCCACGACTCGAACGGGCCGTCGTCGCGCGGCTCCAGCATCCGGTGGCACCAGTCGAGCACCGCCGGGCCGCGGGCGCGGATATCGGCGCTGCAGGTGGGGTCCATCGAGGCTTCGTAGAGCTGCGGGGCGAGGCCGAAGTCGGCGAAGGCCGGGCGTGCGCCGAAGAGGTATCTGCGCCCACCGGCGAAGTGCGGTTCCAGGATGTCGAGCAGCTCGAGCCAGTAGCGCGAGATCAGCGGCGCGGTGGCCGCGCTCGATCCGACGAACCCGCCGCGGCCGGTCATGCGCTGCTTGATCATCGCGGCGCGGCCGTTGACCTCGTCCCGGGTCCCGCGCGGCAGGCTGAGGCGCGCCAGCACGAGCGCGGCCGCGTCCTGGTCGACCGGATCCCACCAGCGATGGTGGAACATCAGCTTGTTGCCCCACTCGTCGCCGAACTCCTCGATCAGCGCCGAGAGGAACGCCAGCGCCGGGTCGTCCGGGTGGACGGAGGGCTCGGGATGGGCCGCCTCCACCGCCTCGATGATCGGCGTGGAATCCTGCAGCCCCCGATCGTCGGGCGTGGCCACGGCGGGGATGATCGGCAGCCGCGCGTAGCGGCGGTAGTCCTCGTCGTTCTCGGCGCGGCGCGGAATCCAGACGTGCGGCAGGCCCTTGTAGCGGAAGTACGAGCGCACCTTGATCGAGTAGGGCGACATCTCCGAACCGAAGATCCGCCAGACGTCCGCCATCTTGCCCCTCCCCTCATCGTTCTGCATCGATGCGGGCGACCTTACCAGCCAGGGAGCCAGGGCCGCTATGCGCGTCCTCTACATCGACATCGACACGCTGCGCCCAGACCATCTCGGCTGTTACGGCTATGCGCGGCCGACCAGCCCCAACATCGACCGCGTGGCCCGGGACGCGCTGGTGTTCGAGAACGTGCACGCCTCCGACACCCCGTGCCTGCCCAGCCGCACCGCGCTCCTCACCGGCCGCTTCGGGATCAAGAACGGCGTCGTCAACCACGGCGGCGTCGACGCCGACCCGGTGATCGGCGGGCCGGACCGGCAGTTCTGGTCGAAGCTGCAGATCGACGCCTTCCCGACGCGGCTGAAGCGCGCCGGCCTGCGCACGGTCAGCGTCTCGTCGTTCGCGCAGCGGCATTCGGCGTTCCACTGGTACGCCGGCTTCGACGAGGCCTACGACGTCGGCAAGTACGGGCTGGAGACAGCCGACGAGGTGTTCGCCATCGCCCAGGACTGGCTGAAGCGGCGGGGGCGCGAGGACAACTGGTTCCTGCACGTCCACATGTGGGACCCGCACACGCCCTACCGCGCCGACGCGGCCTATGGCGAGCCGTTCGCCGACCATCCGCTGCCCGACTGGCTGACCGAGCAGGTCCGCGCCGCGCACTGGGCGGGCGCCGGGCCGCACAGCGCCCAGGAATGCAACGGCTTCGCGCCCAAGCCGGACGCCGCCGCGCGCTGGCCGCGCCAGCCGCAGCAGATCCCGGACATGGCCGCCGTGCGCCGGATGATCGACGGTTACGACACGGGCGTCCTGGTCGCCGACGAGTACGTGGGCCGCATCCTGGCCCTGCTCGGGGAGCTCGGCGTCGCCGACGACGTCGCGATCATGATCTCGTCGGACCACGGCGAGACGCTGGGCGAGCTCAACGTCTACGGCGACCACCAGACCGCCGACCAGTTCACCACCCGCGTGCCGATGATCCTGAAGTGGCCGGGACTTGGCGCCGGCCGCCGAAGCGCCCTGCACTACCAGATCGACGTGACCGCGACCCTGCTCGAGCTGCTCGGCCAGCGCGTCCCGCGCTCATGGGACGGCGTCTCGTTCGCGGAAGCGCTCAGGGACGGCCGCGACGAGGGCCGCGACCATCTTGTCGTCTCGCAGGGCGCCTGGACCTGCCAGCGCGGCGTGCGCTTCGGCGACTTCATCCTCATCGAGACGCTGCACGATGGCTATCATCTCTACGAAGAGGCGATGCTGTTCGACCTGGCCGCCGATCCGCACGAGCTGGTCAACCTCGCGGCCGCGCGCCCCGACGTGGCGGCGCACGGGCGCCGGCTGCTGGCCGACTGGCGCGCGGCCATGGCGCCGGAGATGGCGCGGGGCCGCGACCCGCTCGCCAACGTCGTGGCCGAGGGCGGCCCCTACCACGTGCGCGGCCAGCTGCCGGCCTACATCGAGCGGCTGCGGGCGACCGGCCGCGCCGACAAGGCCGAGGCGCTGGCGGCGAAGCACCCCGAGGCGGCCGCCGGGCCGCCGCAGCCGGCGCATTGAGCGCGATCGCGCCGCGCGCCCCTCAGAGGTCCTTCGCGAGCTCGGCGCGCGACGCTTCGGAGAGCACGGCGATGTGGGCGTAGCGCGGATCGTCGCAGCCGAGCTGGACGCTGACGCCCGGCCGGCGGAACGCGGCGGCCTGCGCCGGCGTCAGCGGAAAGTGCAGGAAGTGCACGGCCGACGTCTTGCCGTCCTCGCGGCTGCGCTCGATGTCGCCTTCCGGCGCCGCCCTCGCACGCTCGCCGTCCACCTCGAGGTAGAAGTGAGCCTCGACGCCGCCGAGGCCGGCCAGCGCCCGCTCGCGGCGGAGCGGATCGTCGATCTCGAACATGACCGTGGCGGTCAGCTCGCCGCCTTGCGGGATCATCGGATTGTAGGCGGCCAGCTCGTCGGCCCGCTGCGCCTCGCCGCCCTTCTCGATCAGCAGCATCTCCTGCACCTGGAAGAGCATCGTCTCGAAGCTCTCGAAATAGACGGTGCACCACGGCCCGAGGGCCACGCGGCGCAGCCGCTTCACCGGCATCAGCGCGGCGCGGCGCGCCTTGCGTTGGGTGGCGAACGTAGCGTCCGGGACGATGTCGGCGGCGGTGATGCGGCGCTCGGCGGCGGGCATGGCGATGCTCTTTGGTGTCAGGCGAGACCGTAGGCGCGGGCCAGGATCTCGATCGGATGGGATTGGCGCGGCGGGCTTTCGCCCTCCTTCAGGTCGGCGGCGAGGAGCTGGCCGAGGTGCTTGCAGGCGAGCGGGCAGTCCGAGCACAGGTTGGCGTCGGCCTTCTGAGCCACCTGCCGCGCCGCGGGCTTGCCGACCTTCACGGCCAGAGGGCGCGTCTCCTTCATCACGCCGAAGGTGCCGCCGTGGCCGGAGCAGCGCTCGACCAGGTCGACCTTCGTCCCGGGGATGAGCCGCAGCATCTCGGCCGACTTGGCGCCCATGTTCTGCGCCCGGGCGTGGCAGGCGTGGTGGATGGTGACGCCCCCCTCGATCGGCGAGAGCCCTTCGGCGAGCCCCTCGGCCTTCGAGAGCTGCACCACGTACTCGCAGATGTCCCGCGTCGCGGCGGAGAGCGTTTTCACCGCCTCGCTCTCGGGCAGGATCAGCGGCCACTCGAACTTCATCATCAGGCCGCAGCTGGCGGTGAGCGCCAGCACGTCGTAGCCGTCCGCGATGTAGGGCGCGAGCGCCGCCGAGACCTTGGTCGCGCGGTCGGACACCTCGGACAGATCGCCGGCCTCGAGCTGCGGCATGCCGCAGCAGACCGGGTAGACCATCTTCGTCTCGACCCCCTGCCGCGCCAGCACCGCCAGCGCGGCGGCGGCGGTGGACGGCTGGTTGTATTCGGCGAAGCACGTTGCGTAGATCACCGCCTTGCGCTTGCCGAACGACGGGCCGGCCGGATCGGGCGCAGGACTGGCGAGGTCGGTCGCCTTCTTCGAATGGTACTTGGGCAGCAGCGCCTCGCGGTCGACGCCGAGCGTGGACTCCATCAGGCCGCGGGTGAAGCTGTTGCTCCTGTCGCTCGCCCAGTTCGCCAGGCCGGCGACCGGCGCGGCGAGCTTGCCGTTGCGGTCGGTCTCGCCGAGCTGCTCGCGCACCCATTCCCCGCCCTCCGCCTTCCGCTTGGCTGCGCGGTGGCGGAGCAGGAGGTGCGGGAAGTCGACCGCCCATTCGTGCGGCGGCACGTACGGGCACTTGGTCATGAAGCACATGTCGCAGAGCGTGCAGGCCTCGGTGACCTTGCCGTAGTCCTGCTTCTTGACCCCATCGATCTCCCCGGTCGGGCCCTCGTCGATGAGGTCGAACAGACGCGGGAAGCTATCGCAGAGATTGAAGCAGCGTCGGCAGCCGTGACAGATCTCGAACACCCGCTCCATCTCGGCCTCGACCTTGGAGAGGTCGTAGAAGTCCGGATTTCGCCAGTCGATCGGGAAGCGGAACGGCGCCTCGAGAGAGCCTTCGCGCGGTGCGTTCGCAGACGGAGTGTCGGTCATGTGTCCTCCTCCCCTCCAGGGAAGGGACGACCGCAATGCGGTCAGCATGGGAAGTTGCGAGGCCGGATCCGGCGCCGAGACGTGTCGGACGCCCCACCCGGCCTCGCTGTCGCTCAGCCTGCCCTCTTCGATCGGAGGGGGCGGGCTCGTCTAGTCGAGGGTCTCCAACGCGCGCTGGAAGCGGCCGGCGTGAGACTTCTCGGCCTTGGCCAAGGTCTCGAACCAGTCGGCGATCTCCTCAAAGCCTTCCTCGCGCGCCGTGCGCGCCATGCCCGGGTACATATCGGTGTACTCGTGAGTCTCGCCGGCAATGGCGGCTTTCAGGTTGGCGGAGGTGGCGCCGATCGGCAGGCCGGTGGCGGGATCGCCAACTTCCTCGAGGAACTCGAGGTGGCCGTGGGCGTGGCCGGTCTCACCCTCGGCGGTGGAGCGGAACACCGCGGCGACGTCGTTGTAGCCTTCCACATCGGCCTTTTGCGCGAAGTAGAGGTAGCGGCGGTTAGCCTGGCTCTCGCCCGCGAAGGCGGCCTTCAGGTTCTCCTCGGTCTTGCTCTTGGCAAGGGTGGCCATGATCAGTCCTCCTCGAATGACTGGCGGGCCGGAACGGCCCGATCGCGCCACGTCCTTAGGCCGGCGCGAAGCGAGGGTCCAATCGATTGGACGCATGCGCCCCATAGAGCGTGTCGATCCGCCATCAGCCGGCGCGCGCGGCTACCATGGCTTGGAAGGCGACGAACACCTTGCGCATCGCAGGGGCCTTGTAGGGATAGAGATCGGGCGGATCCATGTCGTGGACGATCATCGCCGTGTCCGCCTCGAAGATGAGCAGCGCGCCGCTTCTGTCCTCAGCGCAGTCGACGGCGAAATAGTCGAGGTCGAAGGCGGCGTGTAGCGCGGCGAAGGCGGCGGCGTGGCGGCGCGCGAATCCGGCGTCGAAGCCGGCGAACATGGCCGATTCTTCAGCCCGCTTGCCGGCGTCGTTGGCCATGCCGGCGTTGAGGTAGTGCACCATCCAGTGTTCGGAGACGGCCATGTGGACGACGAACGGCCGCCCGTCGACCAATGCGATGCGCAGCTTGCGAAAGCGCCCGTCCGCACCGGCGTAGTCGACGAAAGGCGAGACGTAGAAGGTATCGCCGGCGTGGCGGTCGAGGTAGCCGGCGAGCGCCGCCGCGTCGTCCAGCTTCTCGAGGCCGGCGCCGGCGTGCGAGTCGATCGGACGGACGATGACCGGCCAACGATGCGGCTGGGTCGCCAGTTCGGCGCGGGCGAGCCGCGAGGTCGGCGGGATGACGAGACCCGGCTGCCTGGCCAGCCGCTCCGGCGCCCGGTCGCGCCCGAGCGCGCTCACGTCGCCAGCCGAGGCGTTGAGCATCGGCCGCGGCCAATGGGACGCCAGCGGCGCCAGGGCCCGCAGAAGCGGCGCGTTGGCGTCAGACTCGCCGATGGCGAGGATCGCGACGTCGTGCGCGGGGACGTGATCGGGAACAGGCGCTTCCGGCGTCAGGAAGAGAAGGTCGAGCTCGCCGCTCCACCCGCCGAGCAGGAACTCGACCGGGGTCGAGGCCATCATGTCACCGGCGGCGACCAGGGCGAGCAGACGCGGGCCGCGCCCCGTTCCGAGGGTGCGGCGGTACCAGCGCTGACGGGCGAGCGCGTCGGCCTGAAGCGCGAGCCCCTGCTCGCGCTGACCCACCAGTTGCAGGATCGTCGACAGGTCGAGGAGCGCGCCGGCGTCGCCGGGATCGGCCGCGGCGCGCGCCATGAGCCCATCCCACGCGGGCTGGATGTCGCCCCCGCGGAACACGATGCGCGCATAGTCGGCGAGCCCGCCCGTCGGAGACGGCGCGAGCTGGGTTCCGACGCCTGGTGCGCTCAGCGGCAAATCAGGCCTCCCTTCGCCTGAAGTGTTCCGGTCGAAGGTGAACAATCCGACACCGTGCGCGGGTTCGCCACGCTTCAGGCCAGCTGGGCGCGACGGCGCGGCGCGGCCCGCGCCGGCAACGCCCGGAGGGCCGCGATCAGCGGGGTCTCGACCACATGGCGGAAGGCCATGCCCGCGGCCAGCGCGCAGGCGATCGCCAGAGCCGGAAACATCGCGCCCGTCCAAGATCGCGCGACCGCCGCGACCAGCGTGATCACGGGCAAGTGGCAGAGATAGACTGAGTAGGACGCGTCGCCTAGGCGGATCAAGGCGCGCGGCGGCGCGAGGCTGCGCACTGGCTCGAGGGCCAGCGCGCCGGCCACGATCATCAGCGCCGGCAGGCCCCAGAACAGCGGACGGAAGAGGATATCGTTGACGCCCGTGAGCCACAACGCGGCCAGAGCCGCCACGCCGAGCGCGCCGAATACGACACCGGCCCCGGCCGGCAGATCGCGTCCGCGCGTCCGCCGATGCGCCAACCAGATTCCGGCGGCGAACTGGAGCAGCATCGGGTTGAAATCGAGCTCGTAGAGCGGCGTGAAGACGAATCCGGCCAGCGACGCCGTCGCAAGCGCGCCCAGCACCAGTCCGAGCCGGGCCCCGGCGGGCGCCAGCAGGCTGACGCCCGCCAGCAGGTAGAAGCTGGCTTCGTAGGTAAGGGTCCATCCGGGCGCCAGCACCGGGAACATCCGACCGAGCGGGTCGTCGTGCGGGATGAAGGCCAGCGAGAGCGCCAAGTGCGTCGGCGAGAGGGTCACCTCGGGCATCAGCCTCGGCCAGACGCCGGCGACGACGGCGACGAGTCCGGTCACCAGCCAGTAAGCCGGCGCGACGCGGGTCAGGCGACGCCAAAGGAAGGCGCCGGGCGCCGCGTCCGGCCGCATCACCTGGGTCCAGATGATGAAGCCGCTGATCACGAAGAAGACATCCACCCCGGCCGCGCCGATCCAGAAGGCGTCCCCCGCGAACTGGAAGGCGTGGAAGGCGACCACCGCCAGCGCCGCCAGGCCCCGCAGCGCCTGTATGTGCTTCAGCTGAGGCGTCGTGGACGTAGTCAGGGGACGATCACCGCCTTGCCGATCACGCTGCGATCCGCGAGCGAGTCGAATGCGGCGCGCCAGTCGCCCAACGCATAGATCGCGTGGACTCGCGGCTTCAGCTTGCCCTCGGCCGCCATCTTCCAGATCGCCGTCGAATTCTCGCGTCCGCGTTCCGGAAACTGCCGGCCGTACTCGCCGGCTCGCACACCCATCACCGAGAAGCCCTTGATCAGCGGCATGTTGACCGAGACCGTCGGGATGCGGCCCGAGGTGAAGCCGATGACGAGGAGCCGCCCGTTGAAGGCGATGCAGCGGACACTCTCGTCGAACACGTCGCCGCCGACCGGATCATAGATCACGTCGGCCCCGCGCCCGCCGGTGATCGCCTTCACCCGCTCGCGGAAACCGCCCGTGACGTTGACCGTCGCATCGGGCGCATATTCCGCGGACACGACGGCGAGCTTCGCGTCGGAGGCGGAGGCGGCGATCACGCGGCACCCCAGCACCTTGCCGAGGTCGACGCAGGCGAGCCCGACGCCGCCCGCGGCGCCATGGACCAGCACCCACTCGCCAGGTTCAACTTCGGCGCGCCGCACGAGCGCCACGTAGGCGGTGAGGTAGGCCGCGCCGAATCCCGCAGCCTGGGCGAAGCTGAACGCTTCGGGCTTGGGCCGAAGCCCTTGCGCGAAGGTGAGGGCCATCTCGGAGAAGCCGCCGACCCGCGCGCCGCCCACCACCGCGTCGCCCGCCTTGAACCGGTCCACGCCCTCGCCGACTTTCGCGACCACGCCAGACATCTCGAGGCCCGGGATGAACGGCAGCGGCGGCTTGTGCTGGTATTCGCCGCGGGTCTGCAGGAGGTCCGGGAAGTTCACCGCGGCCGCGCGCACCTCCACCAGCACCTCGCCCGGACCCGGGTCCGGCGTCGGGACCTCCTTCAGGACGCAGCCGGCGTAATCCGGCGCCAGCTCCTCGACCACCAATGCCCGCATCAGGCTGGTCTCCCCTCGATCAATCCCCGCGCCAGCGTCGCGATCTCGTGGCAGGCCGCGCTGGCCGTCGGCGCGCCGACGGCGGCGTCGCGCGCCGTCCGTCCCATCACGCCCGTGAAGGCCGCGAACCCGTGCGCCAGATTGTCATAGCAGCGATAGACGACCGGCACGCCAGCGCCCTCGAGCGCCCGGGCGTAGGCCTCGCCCTGGTCCACGAGCGGATCGAAGCCCGCTGTGGCGATGACGGCGGGCGCAAGCCCGGTCAGGTCGGGCGCCTTTAGCGGCGAGAGGCGCGGATCTGCGGGACTGTCGCCCGGCCCCAGGTAGTGCCCCATGAACCAGTCCAGCGTGGCGCGGCCGAGCGGCCAGGCGTCTGCATAGAGACGCATCGAGGGCGTCTCGCTGGCGATGTCGGTCAGTGGGTAGAGCAGCAGCTGAAGATCCGGCTGCGCCTCGCCGCGCGAGCGCAGCTCCTGGCAAACCACAGCTGCGAGGTTGGCGCCCAGGCATTCGCCTCCGATCGCCACACGGCCAGCGGGCGCGCCGAACCGCCCGCCGTTGGCCCGCGTCCAGCGCAGCGCCGCCATCATGTCGTCGAGGGGCGCCGGAAATCGGTTTTCCGGCGCGAGACGGTAGCCGACGCTGAGCACCGGCCCGCGCAGGACCGCCGCCAGGGTAGACGCGAACGCCTGACTGCTGGCGATGTCGCCGACCACCCCGCCGCCGCCGTGCGCGAAGACGAGCGTCGGCGCAGCCGGGTCCTGATCGGCTGGACGATAGGCGCGGGCCGGGATCGGTCCGATTTCGCTCGCGAGCGTCAGCGTCTCGATGGCGACGCCGGGTTCGACAGGCCCGTCCAGCATCCTCTCCGTCTCGGCGACTGCCAGCCGCGCTTCCGACGGGGTCAGGCTCGATATCGGCGGCCGCATCTTCGCCCGGCAGGCCAGGAACTGCAGACGCGCGTCGAGCGTGCGTCCCCCCTGGATCATCGCGCCGCCGCCGCAGGCCAGTCGCAGCAACGGCCGCGGCAGCGCCAGGACCCGGCGCAGCGCCACCCTCCGAAGCACGAGATCGGGCATCGTGGGCCGACCGCACGACGCTACCGCACGACGCGCGGAACGCCCGCAAGGCCGTGCAGGATCAGGCCTGTGCAGAAGTCGGCGGCGCCCGCGGCGTCCGGCGGATCGCGCTTCAGCATCTCCTCGCCCACGTCGCGGGCGATGGCGATGCAAGCGGTGGCGAGGTAGTCGAGGTCGACGCGAGGCGCCAGGCCGCGCTCCATCACGCTGGCGAAGGCGCTGCGCACCTCGTCGTGCACGGCCATCATCTCCGGGGTGTTTCGGGCGTAGGGCGCGGCGTCGGCGAGATGCGCCTCCTCCTTCGCCCACGCCTGGTCTTCCGCGACGATGAATTCGAAATAGGCCTTGATGGCGCCGCGCAGGTAGCTTTCGAAGTCGACCGCCTTCAGGAACTCGGCGTGCAGAATCGGGCGGAAGCGCCGCGCGCCGTCGTCGGCCAGGGCCGCGAACACCTCCTCCTTGGAGCGGTAGTAGTTGTAGAATGCGCCGACTGACAGGCCGGTGCGGCGGATGATGTCGCGCACGGTCGCGGTCTCGTAGCCCAGCTCGCCGAAGACGGTGCGGGCGGCGTCAAGGATGGCCTGGCGGTTGGCGAGCTTGGTTTGCTCGCGCTTGCCGGCGTTCAGCAAGGCGATTTCGGACATGATCTTCTCGCAAGAAGAAGGCGCCGGAACCCGGAAGTCCACCGTTACCACGCGCCGAAGCCGCTTGAGTGCTCAGGGTACGGTTGAAAAGTCCGGCGCGAGGTTCGGCAGGTCGCAGGCCGCCACGCACTGTCCCCAGGCGTCGCCGCAGCCATCGGGGTCGTCGCCGGATCGACACAGGTACTCCGTCTGGGCGCACGAGATTCGGCACTCGCCTGGATCCGCCGCGGCGGGCGCGAGACCGACCGTCGGCGGCGGTGGCGGCGGCGCGGACGCCTCAGTCGGCGCTGCGGCCGGCGCCGGCTCAGGTGGCGGCGGGGTAGTCTGCGAGGGCGCCGACGCCTGGGCGAGCGCTACGGTCGGCAGGGCGATCAGAACGACGAGAGCGAGTCGGGCGAACACGCCGGTGAGCCTCGCCCCGCCCGCTTAAGGCGCGATTAACCACGCCCCCGACCGCTCACACGGTGCGCTGGGCCCGGTCTTTCTCGTTCGCGCCGCGGATCTGGCTGCGCGCCTGCTCCCACTGCTCGTCCGTCCAGTCGCGCAGCGCCGAGAAGCCGCCGCCGCCGGCCAGCCAGGCCCCGCCGTCGATGGCGATCGTCTGGCCGTTCACGTACTCGGACAGCGGGTGCAGCAGGTAGACAGCGAGGTTCGCGAGCTCCGGCATCCGGCCGACGCGCCCCATGGGATTGCTGGGCGACGACTCGTCCGCCGTGTCGCCAAGCCCGCGGCGATTGCCGGGATTGAGCCGCGCCCACGCGCCTTCCGTAGGGAAGGGACCGGGCGCGATGGCGTTGAAGCGGATGCCCTTGGGCGCCCATTCGACCGCCAATGACTGGGTCATCACGTTGAGCCCCGCCTTGGACATCGCCGACGGCACCGTGAACGGGCCGCCGTGCCAGATCCAGGTGGTGAGGATCGAGACCACCGAGCCCTTCTTCTTCTCAGCGATCCAGCGCTTGCCGACTTCCTGCGAGACGAAGAACGAACCGCGGAAGACGATGTTGGTGATCGCGTCGAAGCCGCGCGGCGAGAGATCTTCGGTGCGGCTGATGAAGTTGCCAGCGGCGTTGTTGATCAGCCCGGTCAAGGCGCCCCCATCGGCCCAGCATTTGTCGACCATCTCATGGATCGCCTCGGGCACGCGGATGTCGCAGGCGACCGGAACGACCTTTCCGCCGTGCGCGTCCATCAGGTCCTTGGCGGCCTCCTCGAGCACGCCGCCGCGTCGCCCGCAGATGTAGACCTCGGCGCCGAGCATCAGCAGGCCCTCGGCCATCACCTTGCCCAACCCGGTCCCGCCGCCGGTCACCAGGATCCGCTGCCCCTTCATCGCATCTGGCTTGAACATCATGTCGTCGGGGGTCATCGCAGGTTTCCTCGTAAATTTTTGACGGCTAGTCCGCGCCGGTCACGCTACGTCGGTCAAGGCCCGCGGCCCGCGCGTTCGTCTCGGCCACGAGGCCCAGCAGGATGCGCGTCCTGAGCAGCGTGATGAGATCGTTGATGATCTCGATGCCGGCCTGGCCGAGCCGCGCGGCGTCCTCGACCGTTCCGGAGCCGGCCAGACGGCCGTAGAAGCGCTCGATCTCGCGCCGGGCGAGCGGCTCGAGCGCTTCGGCGTAGACGGCGGCGTCCTCGGCGAAGAAGCCGGCGTCCGGATCGTACCCGGCCGCCTTGACACGGCCCCAGGCCTTGGCGATCGCCAGATCGAGCGCGCCGAGCGCGCCGTCTCGGACGGCGACGACGCCGTCGCGGATCAGGACCTCGAGCTCGGCGCGCTCAAGACCGGCTTCCACCGACGCCTGGGCCAGCGGGGTTGCGCCCCGCGCGACGCCCAGGCTCGCGGCCAGCATTCCCTCCAGGCCGGGCAGCGCCGCGATCTCGCCGGACGTCGGCCGGTCGAGCACCTGCTTGATGAAGCTGAGCGGCAGGTATCGCTCGCGCTGCAGACGCCGGATCACGCCAAGGCGCCGCACGTGCTCCTCGCCGTAGTCCGCGACGTTGGCTTTCGGCCGGCCCGGCTCGGGCAGGAGTCCGAGGCGGATGTAGTAGCGGATCGTCTCGCGCCCCACGCCGCTCCTGCGCTCAAGCTCGCGCATCTTCATGGGCGGCGCGAGCCCTCTGCGCCGCCTTGTTCGGATCGGGCTCGGCAGGCCGAGCGGCTCCAGGGAGGATCAGGCTGGCTCCAGAGCAGCGGCGCGGTCGACGACGCTCTGCACGTAACTGCGGCGCGCATCGAAGTCCCTGGCGATGGTGTCGTCCGCGTCCTGCAAAGCCTGAACATCGGCCTGGGCATAGCCGATGATGCCCATCTGCTCATAGCCGTTGCGGATCGTCTCGCCCCAGAGGCCGATGTCCTTCACGATCGGCACGATGCGGGTGAAGAGCGACGAGCGGAACATCTCCATGAAGCCCGAGTCGTACATGTGCTCGGCGCAGCGGGCGGGATCCAGGCCCAGCGTCTTCCACACCTCCACCGCGTCGAAGCGGTCGCGCATCAGGTAGCAGGCCTCGAGCAGAAACGCCTCGCGCTCGTCCCGCTCCTTCTGAGTCAGCTGCGGGTAGTAGTCGCGCAGGGCGAGACGGCCGAACGCAACGTGACGGCTCTCATCCTGCATCACGTAGGCGTTGACCGCCGCCGCCAGCGGGTTCTGGGCGTGGTCGCGTATCTGCTGGAAGGCGGCGAGCGCCAGGCCTTCGATCACCACCTGCATGCCGAGATAGGTCATGTCCCAGCGGGAATCGCGCAGCACCTGGTCGATCAGTTCCTGCAGCGGCGGCGTCATAGGATAGGCGACGCCGAACTTCTCCAGGAGCCGCTTGTAGCTTTCGACGTGGCGCGCCTCGTCGATCACCTGGGTCGAGGCGTAGAACTTCGAGTCGGTGTCCGGCACCTGGGTGACGATCTTGGCCGCGCAGACCAGCGCGCCTTGCTCGCCCTGCATGAACTGGCTGATCTGCCAGCCCTGGAAGTGACGGCGCACGCGCGCCTTGTCCTTGGCCGACATGGCCTCGTATTCAGCCATGCCGCTGATCGGCAGCATCTCCTCGGGCAGCTGCTCCGGGTTGTCCTCGTCGAGTTCCTGGGACCAGTCGATCCGGGTCTCGGCGTTCCACTGCATCTCCACCCCTTTGCGGTAGAGACCCATCATCGTGGCGCGGCCCTCGTCGTAGTCCCAGTTGAAGGTGACGTCGAAATCCTGCGGCACCTTCCAGTGCGAGCCTTCGGGCGCGGGGAATGGATAGCGGTCTGCCAGCTTGGTCATCTCTCGAGCGTCTCCCACGTACTCCGTCGCGAGCAATGCGGAGTATCGCTACGCATAATGCGCCGGCTTGTGGGGATGGCAAGGGGCGCCGCGCGGCCCCCGTCCGGTGCGACGCGCAGGCTCAATCGACCCGTTCGATCAGCGCCATTGCGCCGGCAGGCGCCCGCACCTTCCCCTCGTGGATGATGAAGGCGTAGACGTCGCGGGGCGTCTGCGGCGCTGCGTGGCCCGCATCGACGAGCGGCAGGTCCGGCGGCGCGCCGCCGGCGGCCCAGGTTTTCAGCCGATCGGCCCACGCGTCCAGCTCGGCTGGCGGATAGGCGGTCTCGATCTCGTCGCTGCCGGTCTGAAGGCGCGCGTAGACGAAGTCGGTCGTCAGGTCCGCGATCTCGGGGTAGGCTGCGTGGCGGGCGTAGACATTGGCGATCCCGCATTTGCGCAACAGCGCCAGATAGGCCGGCGTGCAGAAGCTGGCGTGACGCGGCTCCAGCGCGTGCCGGACCTGCACGCCCTCGACCTCCCTCGGCAGTAGCTCGAGGAAAGCCTCCAGGTCGGCCGCGTCGAACCTCTTCGTGTGCGGCAGCTGCCAGAACACCGGTCCCAGCCGCTCGCCGAGTTCGGCGACGCCCTGGGCGAAGTAGCGCTCGAGCGACTCGCCCGCGGTGGCCAGCTCGCGCCGATTGGTCGTGAACCTTGAGCCCTTGACGGTGAAGACGAAGCCGTCCGGCGTCTCGTCGCGCCATTTCTTCCAGGTGTCGCGCTTGAAGGTCGAATAGTACGCGCCGTTGATCTCGATCGCGGTCAGGCGTCGGCTGGCGTATCCCAGTTCGTCCTTCTGCCTGAGCGTGGGAGGGTAGAAGACCCCGCGCCACGGCTCGAAAGTCCAGCCGCCGACGCCGATCCGCACCTTGCCGGTGGACGCCATTTCGCCCTCTCGAACTGCGCCGGCCCGCGTGCAGACCAGCGCGACATCGCCGCAGCAGGCGAGCATGAGCATCAATTAAGGTGAATTCGCACGGCCTCATGGCTATGTCATGCCCGCGCTTGGGGTGGCGCGCGCAGGATCGCCTTATCATCCAATGATTCGACGTCTGCTGACGGGGCCGACGGTGAGGCTTAGCCGCGGGGTCACGACGGTGCTTGCGGGCGCGTCGGCGCTCGCCCTGGCGGCATGCGCAGCCGGTATCCGGAAGCCGGACGTAACGTTGCCCGCGGCCTACGAAGCGCCCGCCGGAACGCAGACGCTGACGCCAGGGGCGCTCGACCGTTGGTGGCTGATCTTCGGCGACGACGAGCTGAACGGACTGGAGAACGAGGCGCTGCGGGCCAGCCCCGACGCCAAGACCCAGACGGCGCGGCTGCGCGAGGCGATGGCCACGCGGGATTCGACTATCTGGCAGACCTATCCGAGCGGCGACTTCACCGGCTCGGTGGCCCGCGAGCACACGGCTCCGATCGGGGCCCTGCCCTCCGCCCTCGCACCCATCGGCGGCACGACCGAGAACTATTTCGGCAACTTCAAGGTAAGCTGGGAAGTCGATTTCCTCGGCGCGCTGCGAGACGCGCGGCGCCAGGCGCGGCTCGACTACGCCGCCGCCCGCTTCAACGTCGAGAGCGCCCGGGCCAGCCTCGTGGCCAACGTGGCCGACAGCTACTTCCAGGCTCGCGGCTTGGCCATCCAGCTGGCTGACGCGGAAGAGACGCTGAAGATCGAGTCTCAGCTCTACAAGGTGGCCGTCACCAAGGTGAAGCTCGGCCTCAGCGCCACGTCCGACGCCGATGAGATCGCCGGCAGCCTGGCTCTGGCGAGGTCGCAGGTCGATGGTTTGCAGGCTCAGGAGCACGCCGCCCAACGCACGTTGCTGATCCTGGTCGGGCGGGGAACCGATCCGGTGGAGAGCCTGCCGCTGGCCGCCGACGTGCCCGATCCCCCGCCCTTGCCCAAGGCCCTCCCGGGCGAGATCCTGGTCCGGCGCCCCGATGTGCGCGAAGCCGAGGCGCGGATGCGCTCCGCCGTGATCCGCACCAAGCTGGTCAAGGAAGAGCTCTTCCCGAACATCACCCTCACCCCGGCCCTCGGGATCGCCCACCAAGTGGCGCCGGGCGTGGGTGTGGCGAGCCTCGTGCCGCTGGTTCTGTTTCCGCAGACGCAGACGATCAACACCGACTACTGGTCGTACGGCGCCGGCGTCGACCAGCCGGTGCTGGACATCCCGCGCCTTCTCGCCGACGCCAAGGCCCAGAGCGCGGTCGCCGAGCAGGCGGTGGTCGCCTACGAGCAGGCGGTGCAGAGCGCTTACGGCGACGCCGAGAACGCGCTCGTCGAGCTCGCATCCGATGAGCGGCGCATCAAGATGCTTCAGGAAGGCGAGGCGCGCTCGCGCCGCGCCTACGACGCCGAGCGAATTCGCTACGCCAGGGGGTTGGACGACGTGACCGCAGTACTGTCTGCCGAGCAGGACTGGGAGAGCAACCGCTCGCAGCTAACCGCCGAGCGGGTGCAAGCGTTGCGCCGCGCCGTGCAGACCTACAAGGCGCTTGGCGGCGGGTGGGACTATCAGATGCTGAAACCGGCCGCCCGAACGCCATGAATCGGGAAATGCGAACATTGGCCGTCGCAGCGGGGCTCGCCGCTGCGGCAGCGCTTGGCCTCGCCGCCTGTGGCGGCAACCCCCAGCCCACGCCGGCCCCCAGGGCCGAGGCGCGCACCGTGACCGTGGTGCGCGTCGAGATGCGGCCGATCTCCGGCGGCCTCGTCACATCCGGACTGCTGGCCCCGCAGCAGCAGGTGGAGATCAGTCCCGATCTCGCCGGCTACCGCGTCTCGAAGCTCTACGTCGACGAAGGCCAGTGGGTGCGCGCCGGCCAGCCTCTGGCGGAGATGGACGGCTCGATTCTTCAGGCCGAGCTCGACGAGCAGCTCGCGCAAGTTGCGGCTCTGAGGGCCACCGCGCAGGCACGTCAGGCCGAAGCGGCGCGCGTGGAGGGGCTGGACGCGAAAGGCGTGCTGGCCGCCGAGCAGGTGCAGGACCGCGTTTTCGCCGCCGCCAACGCCCGCGCCGGCGTCACCGCCCAGCTGGCCGCAGCGCGGGAGATTCAGACCCGGCTGGCGCACATGGTCATCCGCGCGCCTGTCGACGGGCTCATCATCACCCGCAACGTCGATCTCGGCGACATCTCCGGCGCCGGGACGGCGCCTTGGTTCGTGATGGCCGAGGGCGGAGAGATAGAGCTCCTGGCGGAGGTGGGCGAGTCGGACTTCGACAAGATGCGCCCGGGGCTGCCGGCGACCGTGACGCTCGCGGATGACGCCACCGTGCAGGGCGTCGTGCGCCTGGTCAGCCCCCGCATAGACGCCCAGAACCGGCTCGGCACGGTGCGCATCAGCCTGCCGATACGCCCCGACATCCGTTCCGGAGGCTACGCGCGGGCCAGCTTCACCAACATCAGCCACCCGGTCAGGGCTGTGCCCGAGACCGCCGTGCGGTATGACGCCAATGGTGCGTCCGTGATGGTGGTGGGCGCCGACGGCAAGGTGAGTCTGGTCCCGGTGCATACGGGCGACCACGGCGGCGGCTATGTCGAGCTCTTGACCGGCCCGCCTCCCGGCACTGTCGTGGTGGCGAAGGCCGCCGCGCAGCTGCTGCCCGGCGACATCGTCAAACCCGACTGGAACACGGGGGGCTCGTGAGCCTGCTCCACCCCGGCGCCGGCGGCAGGGCCAGCTCCACACGGCAGCTGCGGGTCTCCGCCTGGGCGATCCGCAACCCGACGCCCGTGGCGCTGCTGTTCATAGCGCTCGTGATCGCGGGCCTGCTCAGCTACGTCTCGCTCCCGATCAAGAACTACCCCGACGTGGACTTCCCCGTCGTGATCGTGACGATCACCCAGTCCGGCGCCTCGCCCGCGCAGCTGAAGACGCAGGTCACGAAGCCCGTCGAGGACGCGGTCGCGACAGAACCCGACATCGAGGCGATCGCCTCCGACGTGACCCAGGGCGTGTCGTCGACGCGCATCCAGTTCAACATGGGCACCAACATGCTCAAGGCGACGGACGACATCCGCGCCAAGATCGATGAGGTGCGCGCCCAACTGCCGCATGGGATCGACCCGCCGACCGTCACTCGCTTCGACTTCTCCGACCAGCCGATCGACACCTATGCCGTCTCGGCGGCGCCCGGGCGCTCGCTGTCCGACGCTCAATTGTCATGGATCGTCGACAACGACGTGGCGCGGACGCTGCAAGGGGCCAGCGGCGTCGGTGAGGTCGACCGCGTTGGCGGGGTCGACCGCGAAATCAACGTCATCATCGACCCTGCGCGCATGGCCGCGCAGGGCGTGACGGCGCCCGAGATCAACCAGGCGCTGGCCAACGTCAGCGAGGACGCGGCGGGCGGCCGCATCGACGTGGGAGGGCGCGAGCAGACCCTGCGCGTGCTGGGCGCGGCCACGACGGTCGCCCAGATCCGCAATCTGACGCTGCCGACGGGCGACGGGCGGTTCGTCAAGCTCTCGGACGTTGCGGACGTGGGCGACGGCACGGCCGAGGTGCGCACGGAGGCCTACTTCGACGGCCGGCCAGTGGTCGCCTTCCAGGTCACCAAGACCAAGGAGGCGAGCGACGTCACCACTGAGGATGCGGTCGACAAGGCTCTGCACGACATGGTCTACGGCGCGCCCGCGAGCTTCGGCTCGCCCGCCATGCCGCCGACGCACCCCGAGCTCCGCTTCGTGAAGATCGTGTCGCAGGTGGACTCGACCCGCGCCGGCTACGCCGCGACCCGCGAGACGCTTCTCGAGGGCATGGCGCTGGCGGCAATCGTCGTCTGGCTGTTCCTGCGCGACTGGCGCGCCACGGCGGTCACGGCGGTGGCCATGCCCGTGTCCCTGATCCCGGTGTTCGCATTCATGGCGATGGCGGGGTTCAGCCTCGACATGGTCTCGCTGCTGGCGCTGACGCTGGTCATCGGCATCCTCGTCGATGACGCGATCGTCGAGATCGAGAACATCGAGAAGCGGGTGCACACCGGCATGCGGCCGTACGCGGCCGCGATGGAGGGCGCCGACCAGATTGGACTGGCCGTGGTCGCGACCACCGCCGCCATCGTCGTCGTGTTCACACCGGTGTCGTTCATGCCCGGCATCCCAGGTCAGTTCTTCAAGGAATTCGGCCTCACCGTGTCAGTTGCGGTGCTGTTCTCGCTGGTGGTGGCGCGGCTCCTGACCCCGCTGCTAGCCGCCTATTTCCTGAAGCCGAAGCCGCCCAGGAAGCGCGCGCCCTTGCCGGCGCTCTACACCAAGACGCTGCACTGGGCGCTGGACCACCGCATCGTCTCGGTCGCGCTCGGCGGCTTCATCTTCTTTCTGTCGGTGTTCCTGGCCGTCGCTGTGGTGCCAAAGGGCCTGCAGCCGGAGCCGAACCCGAACTGGTACCAAGTCGATGTCGAGACCCCGCCGGGTTCGACCATCTCCGACACCCGCGAAGCGCTCACCCAGGTTTCGGCGCTGCTCGCCAGGCAGTCCGAAACCAAGCACGTGTTCACCGCCATCGGCGGCGGCGGCGGCGGCGACAACCCCGGGTCCACCACGGTCTCGGGGGTGAACCAGGCGGTGGCCGTGGCGGTGCTGCACGCGCACCGCGACGCGACCGTGGCGCAGATCCGCGACCGCCTGCGCCCTGAGCTGCACGCGATCCCCGACGCCCGCGTCACCTTCGAAGGCAACGGATTCGGCGGCTCCACGATCAACGTGGTGCTGACCAGCGACACCGGCGAGGGCCTGCAGGCCGCCGCGTTGGAGCTGCAGCGCGAGATGGCGACGGTCCCCAGCCTCGCCGACCCGCGCCCGGCCACCTCGCCGCCCGCACCGGAGGTGGTGATTCGGCCGCGGCCCGACGACGCTGCGCGGCTCGGCGTCAGCGCCGACACCATCGCCGAGGTGGCCCGCGTCGCCACCGTCGGCGACATCGACGCCAACGTCGCCAAGCTCGACATCGGCGACCGGCGCATCCCGATTCGGGTGCGGCTGCCAGCGAGCGCCAGATCGAGTCTGCCGACTCTGCGCGACCTGCGCCTGCCCACCGCCACCGGGGGGCTGACCACGCTCGGGAGCGTCGCCGACATCTACTTCCAGGCCGGCCCGGCGGAAATCACCCGCTACAACCGCCGCGACGACATCATCGTGCTGGGCGACCTGACCAACGGCGCGGCCATGAGCGACGCCAACCGGGACGTCGCCCGGCTCCCCATCATGCGTCACCTGCCGCCCGGCGTGACGCAGGAGAACGACTTCGGCAACCAGCAGGCGCAGAACCAACTCTTCTCGGGCTTCGGCATCGCGCTGTTCGCCGGCATCGGGCTCGTCTACGGCGTGATGGTGCTGTTGTTCGGCAGCTTCTTCAAACCGGTGACAATTCTCTCGGCGCTGCCGCTCTCGCTGGCCGGCGCATTCGTCGCGCTGCTCATCTGGCGTTCAGAGCTGTCGATCCCGTCAATGATCGGCCTGTTCATGCTGATGGGCATCGCCGCCAAGAACTCGATCCTGCTGGTCGAGTACGCGATCGAGCGCGAGCGTGACGGCGCGAGCCAGCGCGAGGCGCTGCTCGAGGCGACGCGCGAGCGGGCGCGGCCCATCATGATGACGACGCTGGCGATGATGGCCGGCATGCTGCCGACCGCGCTCGGGATCGGCGAGGGCTCGGAATTCCGCCAGCCCATGGCGGTGGCCGTTATCGGCGGCCTCATCACGTCGACCGCGCTGTCGCTGATCCTGGTGCCGGTGGTCTACGAGATCGTCGACGACTTCGAGGCTTGGTTGCGGCCCAAGCTCGCGCGCCTGGTCACACCCAAGGACGCTACGATCGAGCAGGTCGAGCCCGACATCGCGGCGCAGTAGAAGGCGCGGTCACTCCTCGAGCGGGACGGCGTAGAGCTCGAGGCGATGGTCGATCAGGCGGTAGCCTAGCTTTCTGGCGATGGCGGCCTGCAGCGCCTCGATCTCCTCGTCGACGAATTCGATCACCCGGCCGGTCTTCATGTCGATCAGGTGGTCGTGGTGGATCTCCGGCGCTTCTTCGTAGCGCGAGCGCCCGCCGTGGAAATCGTGGCGGGTGAGAATGCCGGCTTCCTCGAAGAGCCGCACGGTGCGGTAGACGGTGGCGATAGAGATGTGCGGGTCGATGGCGTGCGCGCGGCGGTGCAGTTCCTCGACGTCGGGGTGGTCGCTGGCGGTCGACAGCACCCGCGCGATCGTGCGGCGCTGGTCTGTCATGCGCATCCCCTTGTCGATGCACAACTGTTCGATGCGGTCCAAGGGCATGCTCCGGCGGCGTGACGACGTAGGATAGGATGCGGCGTCCTAGCTGTTAAGCGCCCGGCGCATGACGATCGCGTCGACCGCTCCGCCGGCCGGGCGCGCATAATAGCCTGCGCGTCGGCCCGCGCGCTCGAAGCCGAGCCGCTCATAGAGCGCGAGCGCGCCGGGATTGTCCGCGGCCACCTCCAGGAACATCGCTTCGGCGACGGGCGCGACCGTTGCGAGGGCCGCATCGACCAGCGAACCGGCGACCCCGCGACGCCGCTGCGCCGGCCGCACGGCCAGCGTCAGGATTTCCGCCTCGCCCGCGATCGCGCGGCAAAGGATGAAGCCGGCGAGTTCACCCGCCTCGGCCTCCGCCGCCAAGGCGAAGCCGCCCCGTTCGTCGGCGAAACGCAGGATGTCGACGGCGCTCCATGGCGCGTCGAACGCCGAGGCGTGGATCGCGGCGAGCTGTTCGCCGTCGCCACGGGCGGCCGCCCGCACGATCATGCGGGCAGCTTGGCGTCGGGCGCCCGGAGGTAGATCGGGCGCAGCCCCGGCTCCGGTCGGGCCCGCGCAGCGAGACGGCCCAGCGCGGCGAAATCCGGCGCGGCGCGCTCCACGAGCACGGCGTCGGGCAGCGTCTGCGCCAGCAGGCCGGCGCCGGGGCCGACCAGGCGCAAGGCGCCGGGCGCGAGACGGGCGAGGCGCAGCGTCGCTTCGTCGATCGGCAGCGTCGCGGCGTCCATCAGCACAGCGTCCTCGTCGAACGCCTGCACGTAGACGAGGCCGCGACGAGCGTCGATCACGCCCGCCGCCGCGCCGCCGGCGCCGGCGCTCGCCGCCAGGGCGTGGAGCGCGCCGATCCCTGCAAGCGGCGCGGCGGCCGCGAGCGCGAGGCCGCGGGCGAACGCCAGGCCCACGCGGAGACCCGTGAACGAGCCCGGCCCCACGGTCACTGCGATACGGTCGAGCTCGCCGAACGATAGGCCCGCCTCCGCCATGACCTCGGCGGCCATCGACGCCAATCGCTCCTGGTGGCCACGCTCCATCGGCTCGGAAGCGGCCGCGAGCGTGCGCGCGCCGTCGAACGCCGCGACCTGGCAGGCGGCCAGGCAGGTGTCGATGACGAGGATCGCGGACAGAGCGAGAAGCGGGGCGGCGCGCTAGAGCGTCTGCTCGACGCGGGTAACCTCGGGCACGTAGTGCCTCAGCAGGTTCTCGACGCCGGCCTTCAGGGTCGCGGCCGACGACGGGCAGCCGGAGCAAGCGCCGCGCATGTTGAGGAACACCACGCCCGTCTCCGGCTCGAAGCGCGAGAACAGGATATCGCCTCCGTCCTGGGCTACGGCCGGGCGGATGCGGGTGTCGATCAGGTCCTTGATCTCGGCCACGATCTGCGCCGTCTCGCCTTCGTAGACCGCCTCCTCCTCAGCCGCCGTCTCGCCCACGATCAGCGGCGCGCCGGACGTGAAGTGGTCCATGATCTCGGCCAGGATCGGGGCCTTCAGGTACGACCAGTCCAGGCTGGGGTCTTTGGTGACGGTCAGGAAGTCGTCGCCGAAATAGACCCGCGTCACCCCGCCGATGGCGAACAGCGCCCCGGCCAGCGCCGAATCTTCCGCGTCCGCCGCGTCCGTGAACTCGCGCGATGCGCCCGGCAGCAACTCGCGGCCGGGAAGGAACTTGAGCACCTGCGGATTGGGCGTGGCTTCGGTCTGGATGAACATGGTCAGGATCTCCGCAGGCTAGATGGGCTGCTCGGCGCTTCGTTGCAACCGGAACGGCCCGTGACGGTTCAGCCCGGCCAGAAGCCGACGATCCTTCGCGTCTCCGTCAGGACCGGCTCGGCCAACGCCCTCGCCCGCTCGGCGCCATCGGCCAGGATCTGGTCGATCTGGCCGGGATCGGCGAGGAACCCCCGCATCCTGGCCGAGACCGGGGCAAGGCGGGCGATGAGGAGATCGGCCAGCGCCGGCTTGAAGTTCTGGCCGAAACCCTGCCCGCCGAACGTCTCCAGCACCTGCGCCTTGGTCTGGCCCGAGAGCGCGGCGAAGATGCCGACGAGATTGTCGGCCTCGGGCCGGCCGGCAAGTCCCTCGACCGTCTGCGGCAGCGGCTCCGCGTCGGTCTTGGCCTTGCGGATCTTGGCCGCGATGGCGTCGGCGTCGTCGGTCAGGTTGATGCGCGACTGGTCGGACGAGTCCGACTTCGACATCTTCGCGCCGCCGTCGCGCAGGCTCATGATCCGCGCGCCGGGTCCCTCGGCCACCGGCTGCGCCAGCGGGAAGAAACCCGGCGCATCGAAATCGTGGTTGAACTTGGCGGCGATGTCGCGGGTAAGCTCCAGATGCTGCATCTGGTCCTCGCCCACCGGCACGTGAGTCGCCTTGTAGAGCAGGATGTCGGCGGCCTGCAGCACGGGGTAGGTGTAAAGGCCGACGCTCGCCCGCTCCTTGTGCTTGCCCACCTTGTCCTTGAACTGCGTCATCCGGTCGAGCCAACCGACGCGGGCGACGCACTGGAATATCCAGGCGAGTTCCGTGTGCTGAGGCACGGCCGACTGCGGGAAGATGATCGCCTTGGCCGGGTCGAGGCCGGCGGCGAGATAGGCGGCGGCGATCTCGCGCGTCTGGGCGGTGAGCTTCGCCGGCTCCTGCCATTGCGTGATCGCGTGCTGGTCGACCACGCAGTAGAGGCCTTCCATCTCGTCCTGGAGGGCGACGAACTTCACGAGGGCGCCGAGGTAGTTGCCGAGGTGCAGGTCGCCGGAAGGCTGCACGCCGGAAAACACGCGCTTGGGGCCAGCGTACGCGGCGGGTCTCTGGTCGGTCATACGAAGGTTCAGCTCGCTGAAAGGGGCGCGACAGGCGCGCGACGGCGGAGTGTCAGTCGTCGAACGACCGACGCCATCGCTTGTCCTTCGCCGCGGCAGGAGCCATCGCCGCGACTTAGAACCTTCGCCGCCGAAGGGCAAGCCAGCCCTCCGGCCGGACGTCAACGCCGGCGCAGGGCCATGCGCAGTTCCGCCAGCGTGAGGCCCCCCGATGCGAACAGCAGCGCCGGATAGACGGCCGCCGCCGCCGCCGAGACGCCGAGGATGGCCAGTTCCTTGGCGTGCAGCGGGCCGAAACGCACGTCGCGCAGCGGCGCTTCGATCAGCGGGCGCCAATGCGAGGCGGCGGCGAGCAGCAGGCCGAGCGAGACGCTTGCGGCGAGGACCCGGACGAGGCGCGACCAGGCCGCAGGGCTCGGCGCGTATACCCCACGGCGCGCCAGCGTCACCGCCATCAGGGCCACGTTGAGCCACGCGGCCGCGCTGGTCGCGGCGGCGATGCCGACCACGCCCCAAAGATCGAACAGGGCGACGCTGAGCACGATGTTGACCCCCACCGAGGCGAGCGCGATCCGCATCGGCGTCTGGGTGTCCTGCTGGGCGAAGAACGCCCGGCTGGTGATCTGGGCGAGCACGAAGGCCGGCACGCCCCAGCCGTACTGCTGCAGCGCGGCGGCCGTGGCGTGGGCGTCCACGAGCTTGAACTCCCCGCGCCGGTAGAGGCCGTCGATGATGAAGAACGGCATGGAGACGAGCGCCGCCGCGGCCGGCATCGTGAGCGCCATGCAGAACGTGACCGCCTGGTCGAGCGCGCGGCGCGCCTCGGGCTCGTCGCCTGCCTGCACCGAACGCGACAGCCTGGGCAGCAGCGCCACGCCGACCGCCACGCCCACGAGCCCCTGCGGCAGCTGGTAGAGCCGGTCGCAGACGGCCAGCCACGAGCGCGCCCCGTTCTGGTGCGAGACGAGGATGCCCGAGATGAAGATGTTGATCTGGGTTGCGCTGGCCGCGATCGCGCCCGGCACGGCGAGGCCGATCAGCTTGTTGATCTCAGGCGTGAGCCTCGGCCGGCGCACGTCGACCCTCGCGCCCGAGCGGCGCACGCCCCACCAGAGGAGCGCGGCTTGCGAGACGCCGGCGGCGAGGATGCCCGCCGAGGCGTAGTAGGCGGCCAGCGTCGGCGACTTCGCGGGCAGGACGACGGCCAGGGTCCAGAGGTTGAGCAGGATGGGCGCGGCCGAGGACAGAATGAAGCGGCCGCGCGCGTTCAGCACGCCGGAAAGGTGCGCGTAGATCGCCATGCACGGCAGGTAGGGCATGGTGATCTGGGTCAGGACGACGGCGAGCCTGACCTTACCGGGCGTCGCGGCGAACCCGGGGGCGATCAGGTAGCGGACCAGCCAGGGCATCGCGAGTTCGGCGATCACGGTGAGCGCGAGCGTCGCGGCCGCCAGCACGGCCATGGCGTCAGCCGCCAGCACGTCCGCGGTCTCCTCGCCGTCCCGCTCTATCGAGCGGGCGTACGCCGGCACGAAGGCCGAGGCGAAGGCGCCTTCGGCGAATATCCGGCGGAAGAGGTTCGGGAAGGCGAAAGCAGCGTTGAAGGCGTCGGCGGCGATGCTGGCGCTGGCCCCCATGAAGTAGCTGACCGCGAGGTCTCGCCCGAAGCCGAGGATGCGGCTGACGAGCGTGAAGCTCGAGATCAGCATCGACGATCGGAGCACTCCGGCGGCGCGGGGATGCGGCGCCGGCGGCGGATCCCGGCCCGGTTTCAGCTGCGGCCGTGGCGGCAGCGTCTCCGCGTCGGCCGCGAGGTCGGAAAGTAGGGGTGAGTCGGGCGGGGCCACGCGGAGCTTGTCGATTGCGCCGATGGCGGGGTCAAGGCGACGGTGTGCGGCGGCGTCAGCGCGCCGCCGAGGCGCGAGCGCGCTCCAGCCGCGGCCGGGCGGCCGCCGTTTCTGCGTCCTCGAGGACCTCCAGAAGGCGGGCGCGGACCGCGGCGACACGGTGCGGCTCGGTCAGCTTGCCCTCGCGCGTCACCACATAGAAGGCGTCGACGGCGCGCTCGCCGTAGTTGTCGATATGGGCGGACTGGATGGAGAGTTCGGCCTCCGCCAGCACGCGGGCGAGCGCGGCCAGGAGGCCCGGCCGGTCGCGCCCCGACGCCTCGATGACGGTCGCATGGGTTGAGGCGTCGTTGTCGATCGTCACCGCAGGGGCGATGGCGAACGCCGCGGCGCGGCCGAGGTCGGCCGTCTTGCGGGGCTCCAGCGTCGGCGGACGGCCCAGGGCGGCGGCCTCGAGCGCTTCCACTAGCCTGCTCAGCGAGCGGGGGCTCTGGGCCGCGAACGGCTGGCCCGAGACGTCCTGGACATAGAAGGCGTCGAGCGCCTCGCCTGCGGACGATGTGAAGATGCGCGCCCCGACCACGTTGCCGCCGAGGCTGGCGATGGCCTGGGCGAGATCCGCGAAGAGGCCCTCACGGTCGCGCGCGGCCACCACCGCCTCGGCCGCGTTCAGGTCGGGACGGATGCGCGCCTCGGCCGCCGCGCCGCCGTGTTCGCCCGCCTTGTGGCGCAGGGCGAGGTGCGCCGCCTGCTCGTCGGGCGAGAACGCGGCGAAATAGGCGTCCTCCATGGCGGTCGCCCAGGCGCGCGCGCCCGGATCGGTCGCGACGAGGATGGTGCGGCTGTCGTAGGCCTGCGCCTCGAGGCGCCGGCGCGCGACCCCGGCGGCGTCCGAGATGCGCCCGCCCCGGAACAGAGTCTCAGTCGAGCCGTAGAGGTCACGCAGCAGCTGGCCCTTCCAGCCGTTCCAAACGCCCGGGCCCACGGCGCGGATATCGGCAACCGTCAGCACCAGCAGCAGCCGCAGGCGTTCGGGGTTCTCGACCTCGCGGGCGAAGGCGGCGACGGTGGCGGGATCGGCCACGTCGCGCTTCTGGGCGAAGTCGCTCATCATGAGGTGGTGCTCGACGATCCAGGCGACGAGCTCGGTCTTGGAGCGGTCGACGCCGAGCCGCTCGCAGGCCTGCCGCGCCGCGCGCGCGCCCGCCTTCTCCTGGCCACCCACGCCGCCCTTGCCGGTGTCATGCAGCAGCATGGCCAGGAAGAGCACCTCGCGATCCTCGATCAGCGGCATGATCGAGCAGGCGAGCGGGTGATCCTCGACGAGGCGTCCGGCGGCGATGTCGGCGATGATGCCGACGGCGCGCAGCGAGTGCTCGTCCACTGTGTACGAGTGGTACATGTTGAACTGCATCTGCGCGACGACGCGGCCCCATTCGGGGATGTAGCGGCCGAGCACGCCCGCCTCGTTCATCAGATCCAGCGTGCGCTGCGTCGAGCGGCCGCGCGCCAGGATATCGAGGAACATCTTCGCCGCGGCAGGGTTGCGGCGCACCTTGGTCGTGATCAGGTGGAGCGCGCGGGTGGCCGCGGTGAAGGCGTCCGGATGCAGGTCGAGGTCGCGGCGGTCGGCGATGAGGAAAAGGCGGATCAGGTTGGTCGGGTCGCGTTCGAACGTCTCGGGCCCGTCCACCGTGAGCCGGCCGCCGTCGACGTGGAAGCCGGGCTCGTCGAGCGCCTGGCGCGCCGGCGCCCGGCCACCGGCGAAGAAGCGTGAGAGACCGCGCGGCGCGGTCTTGAGATGCTCGGCCTCGAGCTTCGCGGCGAAGGCGCGGGTGAGCGCGCCGACCTCCCGGGCGATCAGGAAGTAGCGGCGCATGAAGCGCTCGACCGCCGGGGTCTCGTCGCCGCCGGGCCGGACGCGGTCGGCGTAGCCCATCCTGCGGGCCAGTTCCGGCTGCAGATCAAAACTGATCCGCTCCTCCGGGCGGCCGGTGGCGAAATGCAGGTGCGCGCGCACCGCCTCCAGGAAGTCGAAGGCGCGGATGAAGGCGCGCACTTCGCGGCCCTGGAACATGTCGAGCTTTAACAGCTGGTCGAGGTCGTCGGCCGGGTGCAGGTAGCGCGCGATCCAGAACAGCGTGTGCAGGTCGCGCAGCCCGCCCTTGCCCTCCTTCACGTTGGGCTCGACCATGAAGCGGCTGGCGCCCGCCCGTGCATGGCGCTCGTCGCGCTCCCGCAGCTTGGCGGCGACGAACTCGGCGCCTGTGCCCCGCACGACCTCGTCCCGGAAGCGGCGCATCAGGGTCTCCGACAGCGCGGCGTCGCCGGTCAGTGGGCGCGCCTCCAGGATCGAGGTGCGGATCGTGATGTCGCCGCGCGAGAGACGGACGCACTCGTCGATGGTGCGCGAGGCGTGGCCGACTTTGAAGCCGAGGTCCCAGAGGGCGTAGAGCATGAACTCGATCACGCTCTCGACATGCGCCGTCGGCTTGTAGGGCCGCAGGAACAGGAGGTCGATGTCGCTGAACGGCGCCATCGCGCCACGCCCGTAGCCGCCCACGGCCAGAAGCGCCAGCCGCTCGCCCTCGGTGGGGTTGCGGGCCCGGATCATGTGGGTCGTGGTGAAGTCGTAGAGCGCGCCGATCACCTCGTCGGTGACGGCGGCCAGCAGCCTCGCCGTCTCCAGCCCCCCGGCGCCGTTTTCGAGCCGCTCCTTGGCGATCATCCGGCCGCGGAACAGGGCCCCTTTCAGAATGTCGATCGCCCGGCGCCGCTGTTCGGCCTCGTCGCCGATCGCGTCGAGCGCCGCCGCCGACAGCAGCGCCCGAAGCCGCACGCCGTCTACGACGTACTCGATGCGGGTCGGGCGAAGGCGCGCGGGCATGACGACCTATATAGCGGCCCCCGCGGCGGTTGTCCGGGGCGGCGGCCCGCTCGCACGACCCATCTCCCTCAGGCGCACTCGTAATCCAGTTCGAGGGCGTAGGTGTCCCCCGGCGGGTCGGCCTGGATGATGTTGATCCAGTCGAACAGGTCCGACGGCTTCACCCCGCCGCCAGCCTGCGCCGCCAGCTCCTGCAGCTCGGGCAGGTAGACGTTGTAGGTCGGCGCCACGTAGGTCTTCATCGGCGTCGGGGTGAAGATCTCGCCTCCCGTCCCGCTCGGCTGATCCGAGCCGCCGCACAGGACGCCGTTGTATCCGTCCTTGTCCGGATCGAAGAGCATCCCCGTCGCGCCGCAGCGCGCGCATCTCAGCCGGTGCGGCGGCCGCAGATTCGCACGATCCATTGCGCCGCCGTCGGCCGGCGCCACGATCGGGTGGGCGCCGATGTGGAAGGCGTCGCCGCCGCAGGATTTGCAGGCGACGGCGAAGTGCACGATCTCAAGACGATCGTCGCCCGGCGGCGGTTCGAGCGGGGTCAACGCGAATGCCGAGAACGACCTTGGCGGATCCGTCGCCGCCAGGGCCGCCTCCAGATCGAGCACGCCCGCCGGCGTCTTCAGCTGTTGCGTCGCCATGGCTCACCTCCCGTCGCTCCGACCATGAGCTCAACGCGGCCCTCGGTCAAGAACAAAATACGAACATCAGGCCCCGCGAACGCGGCGCCAGAGGGCCAGGAGCAGGCGCAGGAACTTCTTGTAGAACCTCCCCCGCAGCGGCTCCAGCAACGGATGCTGCAGCTGGCGCGCTCGGGCATCGGGGTCCTGCCCCGGCGAAAAGCTTTCGAAGGGCGCAAATGGAGCGACGCCCGGCGCCAGCATCGACCGGTCGTACACGACCGTGACGTCGGGGCGCACCGGCAACACCACCTCGCCACGCGTGACCGTGGCCGGGGCCCTGTTGAACCAGACCTCCGTCACGGCGGGATTGTGGATCGCCTCCTCAAGCCCCTGCTCGACGCCGTCCGGCGCATGGTTCGTGTAGGCGCCCCCGCTGCGGGTTTCCTGAGGCGTGCCGTAGAACTCCACTCTTCGGTAGCCCGGAGGCATGCTGGTGAACTCCTGCGTCTCTGTAGCGGCGAGGAGCGGGGGTCCGACGCCGTCGGCCGGCACCAGCACCGGCGTTCGCGGCAGGCTCCGGTCCAGCGGCCTCGACAATATCCGCCGGAGAACATCCGGATAGGCGACGGGCCACGGCTCGCCATTCGGCAATCGCGGGTCGCTGCGTCGGCTTTCCTCCTCCTCTTCAGGATCCTCGTCGGGTACGTCGTCCGGCGGCGGCTCCGCTTCGGCCTGGTCCAAGATCGGCGTAAGAAGCGCGGAGGGGCGGCCGGGTCTTGTCTCGCCGCCAGGGCTCGAGGCGTCGTGGGGGACGCGCGGCGGGCCGCCGCCGCTCGCAGCCTCGGCCGTCCAGCGGCCGTGCCAGTCGCGCAGCTGGGCGGGATTGTAATTGTACTTCGCCAGGAACGCGGCGACCCTGGCGACCCGACCTGCGGCGGCGGCGTCCGCCTCCGGCAACCCAAGGTGGAGCGCGGCGACCATCGCGCGAGGGAGGTCGCCGTCGTTGAACGCCTTGGCGGTCGTCTCGAGGCCACGGCAGAGGCGCGCAAGGTCGCCGACGTCGCCGTACGCAGCCATCATGAGCGCGGCGACCTCTGGCGAGGGTCTCGGCGCGAACCCCTTCGCCGTTCGGTCGAGCAAAGGGACTCCGCTGAGGCTCAGGCCATCCGGCCCGCATCTCAGTCCGGACGAGCGGGGCGCCTCGGCGAGGCGGATTCGACGAAGGAGCGCGACCAATTCCAACTCCGTGAAACAGGACGCACGACAAGAGTTCTGTTTTTGTTCGCTCCGTCAACCGGGAATTATCCCTTTGAGGCCGCGCGGGACGCGCTCACGGCGCCGCGCGGTGGTCGCTTCCCATTCCCGTCCAGGCGGCTAGGTTGTCGGCTGGGGCGAGCAAGGCGGCGAAGCGAACGGCGGCCAGCGCCCGTGGGGAGAGGCGAGGCGTTGAGCCAGTACATTCCGGAAGCCGATCTCGTCGCCGTGCCCGAGGCTGCGGACGTCGCGTCGGCCAGGCTGACCCGCGGGGCGATCAGCTGGGCGATCTTCGAAGGGGCCCGGGACCCCTACGTGATCCTGATCATCATCTACATCTTCATGCCCTACGTGGGCTCGGTGATGGTCGGCTGGCCGCATTCGGACCCCACCGCCGGCCAGGAAGTGATCTCGCAGTGGAGCCAGTATTCCGGCTGGGCGACCATGGCGACCGCTCCGTTCCTGGGCGCCTCGATCGACCAGCTCGGCCGGCGCAAAGGCTGGATGGCCCTGGCGGTGGCGCTGATGATCCCGCTGATGTTCGGGCTCTGGTGGGCCAAGCCCGACGGGTCGGGCCTGCCGGTGACGGCGGTGATGGCGATGACCATGCTCGTGGCGCTGCTCTTCAGCTACACCGAGGTGATCCACAACTCGCTGCTGGTGCGCGCGGCCGGCATGGGCGCGGCGCACAAGGCCTCGAGCCTTGCGCTCGCCCTCGGCAACGCCTTCGCCCTGGCGCTCTTCCTCTTCCTCGCCTGGGGCTTCATGCTGCCGGGCAAGACCGACTGGGCCTGGGTGCCCAAGGCGCCGCTGTTCGGGCTGAGCCAGGCCGCCCATGAGCCGGAGCGGCTGACCGGGCCGATGACGGCCGTGCTGCTGCTCTTCGGCGCCATCCCGATCATGCTCTTCACGCCGGACGCGCCGCGGTCGAGCGTCGGCGTGGCCCGTGCGTTCGCCAATGGCGCCAAGGCGCTCTGGCGCATGGTCGTGACGGTGCGCGGGCATCGCGATGCGGCGATCTTCCTGGCGGCGCGCAGCTTCTACGTCGACGGCATGACCGCGGTGCTGACCTTCTTCGGCATCTACGCCACCGGCGTGATGAAGTGGGGCGCGCTGGAGATGCTGGTGATCGGCATCGTCCTGACCGTGCTGGCGGTGGTCGGCGGCGTGCTCGCCCGCTTCTTCGACGGGTTCCTGGGGCCGCGCCGCGCCGTGCAGATGGAGATCCTGATGTCGCTGCTCGGCATCATCGCCCTGCTCGGCATGGCGCCCGACCGCATCCTGTTCTTCTGGCGTTGGAACGCGGCCGCCCACCCGCCGATGTGGAACGGCCCGTTCTTCCGCACGCTGCCGGAGTGGATCTTCGCGCTGATCGGCCTGTCCAACGCGCTCTTCATCACGGCGCACTACGCGTCGAGCCGCACGCTGCTGACGCGCCTCGCGCCGCCCGACCAGACGGGGGCGTTCTTCGGCGCCTACGCGGTCTCCGGCACGGCTACGGTCTGGCTCGCGCCGATGATGGTCAACATCGGCACCCATCTCTTCAAGAGCCAGCAGGGCGGCTTCGCCTCGATCACGGTGCTGCTGGCGATCGGCTTCGTGGGACTGTTGTTCCTGAAGCGCGGCAACCGCGACTTCGCCTGAGAGGCGCCGCGCCAGACGCGCCTTGGCGTCTGCATCCGCCAGGCGCACAATGGCCCGGACAACAACCCAAGGGAGACGCGCGATGGACCGGCCCTATGATCTCGTGGTCCGCGGCGGGCTCGTCTACGACGGGCAAGGCGGCGAGCCGTTCGAGGCGGATGTCGCGGTCAGGAGCGGCCGCATCGCCGCCGTCGGCAAGGGCCTGGGCGCCGGCGCCGAGGAGATCGACGCCAGGGGGCGGATCGTCGGGCCCGGTTTCGTCGACATCCACACCCACTACGACGGCCAGGCCACCTGGGAGAGCCGCATGCAGCCCTCGTCGTGGCACGGCGTCACGACGGTGGTGATGGGCAACTGCGGCGTCGGCTTCGCGCCCTGCCGGCCAGACGACCACCACCGGCTGGTGCGGCTGATGGAGGGCGTCGAGGACATCCCGTTCCCGGTGCTCTCGGAAGGCCTGCCGTGGAACTGGGAGAGCTATCCCGACTATCTGGACAAGCTCGCCGAGCGCCGGTTCGACGTCGACATCGGCAGCCAGCTGCCGCACGCGGCGCTGCGCGTCTACGTGATGGGCCAGCGCGGGGTCGATCGCGAGCCGGCGACCGAGGCCGACATCGCGGCCATGGCGTCGCTCGCCAGAGAGGCCATGGAAGCCGGCGCGATCGGCTTCGGCACATCGCGCACCTTGAACCACCGTTCGTCGGACGGCTCGCCGATCGCCACGCTGGCCGCGCACGAGGACGAGCTGACCGGCATCGCCCTCGGCATCGCCAAGGCCGGCAGGGGCGTCCTGCAGGTGGTGTCCGACTTCGGCGACGAGGACGCCGAGTTCGCCATGCTGCGCCGCGTGGTCGAGCGCTCGGGCCGCCCGATGTCGTTCTCGCTCGTGCAGAGCCCCTTGCGGCCGTCGAACTACCGCACGCTCCTGGACAAGGTGGAGGACGCGGTCGCCGCGGGGCTGCGCATCAAGGCGCAGGTGGCGGCGCGGCCCGTCGGCGTGCTGTTCGGCCTCGAGCTGACGCTCAACCCGTTCAGCCCCTACCCCGTCTACAAGGAGATCGCCGGGCGCCCGCTCGCCGAGCGCGTGGCGCTCATGAAGGACCCGCAGTTCCGCGAGCGCCTGCTCTCCCACCCGCCGGAGGGCCGGGTGCGCGGCCGGATGCGCGACTGGACCAACATGCACCCGGTGGCGGGCCTGCCCGACTACGAGCCGACGCCGGAAACCTCGATCGCCGCCGTCGCCGAGCGCACCGGCCGGGCGCCCGAGGACGTTTGCCTCGACCATCTGGTCTCGAACGACGGCCACGCGATGATCTACGTGCCGGTGCTCAACTACTCGGAAGGCTCGCTGGAGCCGGCGCGGGCGATGATGCGGCACAAGGACTGCGTGCCCGGCCTCTCGGACGGCGGCGCCCACGTCGGCACCATCTGCGACGGCAGCTTCCCGACGACGCTGCTCACCTACTGGACGCGCGACCGCACCCGCGGCCCGCGCCTGCCGCTGGCCGACGTCTTCCGGCTGCAGGCACGCGAGACCGCCCGCGCCGTGGGGCTGAACGACCGCGGCGTCCTCGCTCCCGGCTACCGGGCCGACCTCAACGTGATCGACTACGAGCGCCTCGCGCTGCACGCCCCGCAGGTGGTCTACGACCTGCCCGCCGGCGGCAAGCGCCTGCTGCAGCGGGCGAGCGGCTACTCGGCGACCGTGGTCGCGGGCGAGGTCACCTACCGCAACGGCGAGGCGACCGGCGCCCTGCCGGGACGCCTGCTCAGGGGCGCGCAAGCCGCGCCGATGGCGGCTGCGGCGGGGTAGCGATCGGCCCCGGCCGCCGCTCTATCCCAGCACGACCGGCAGCGAGCGGAAGCCGTAGAGCAGGCCCATGCCGAGCCGTTGGCCGCGCGCGGCGCCGCGCCCCAGGGTCGCGAAGCGGGCCACCAGCGCCTGCATGGCCGCGTTCGCCTCCAGCCGCGCCAGCGGCGCGCCGATGCAGGTGTGAACGCCCTGGCCGAAGGCGACGTGGCGGCCAACCTCGCGCGCCAGCTCGAAGCTCGACGGGCCGTCCCAGCGGCCGGGGTCGCGGTTCGCCGAGGCGAGGTAGACCATCACCATGTCGCCGGCGCGGATCGTGCGGCCACCGATCTCCACGTCCTCGGTCGCGCGGCGGATCACCATCTGGGCCGGCGAATCGATACGCAGCGATTCCTCGACGGCGCCCTCGATCAGCGACGGTTCGGCGCGCAGCCGCGCCCATTCGTCTGGCGAGTCGGCGAGGCGGTTCAGGAGGTTGCCTAGAAGGTTGGTGGTGGTCTCGTTGCCGGCCACCATCAGCAGGATGCAGAAGCCGACGATCTGGTCGTCGCTCAGCCTCTCGGCGGTGTCGCTGACGCGAGTCAGCGCGCTCACGAGGTCAGCGCCCGGCGCCGCGCGCCGCTCAGCCGCCAGCTCGGCGAAGTAGCCGCGCAGCTCCATCAGCGTCCCAATGCGCTCGGAGGCGAACGCGCCGGAGCTCTGGATGCCAAGAATGGCGTTGGACCAGCGGCGGAAGTCGGCCGTGCGCGCCGCCGGCACGCCCATCATGCCGGCGATCACCGCGACCGGCAGCGGCGAGGTCAGCCGCGCCACGATGTCCACCTCCTCGCCGCGGGGAACCGCATCGGCGAGGTCGCCGGCCATCCGCTCGATGGCCGGCCGCATCCCCTCCATCGCCGCCGGCGTGAACGCCTTGGCGAGCAGGGCGCGCAGCACCGTGTGGCGCGGGGGGTCGTCGGTGAGCAGCGGGAACGGGACGCTCAGCCCGCCACCCTGCATGGCAGACGACGAAAAACGGCGGTGGTCGAGGAGGATGGCGCGCACGTCGTCGAAGCGGCTCGCCACCCACAGGCCCTCGGCGTTGCGGGCCAGCGGCGTCTCGGCGTGCAGCCGGGCGATGAAGGCGTCGCGGCCGAGCGCCGCGAACCCGGCGCGCAGGTCGATCTCGCCATCAGCCACCGACGATCTCCGCGTTGTGCTCTCCGAGCCTCGGGGCGCGGCGGGCGATGCGCCAGGGCGTGGCCGTGAGCCTGTAGGGCGCGCCGGGATAAATCACCTCGCGGCCCAGGTCGTCGTGCGCCACTGGCGTCTGGAAGCCTCGCGCCTTGAAGTGCGGGTCCTCGAACGCCTCCTCGGGCGAGTAGATGACGCCGACCGGGATCGCCCGGCTCTGGCAGCCAACGAAGAAGTCGTAGGCGCTGACCGTGGCGGCGATCAGCGCCAGCGCCTCGCGGCCGGCGGAGAAGATGGCGGTGGCCTCGGCGTCAACGCCGAGGAGGTCGTAGGTGATCGGCCCGTCGCGGCTCGCGCCGAGCTCCAGGAAGACGGTCTCGGGGAACGTCTCCTCCAGGGACAGCTCGCGCACCCAGCCCAGGATCGAGGCGTAGTCGCGGGGAAATCTGGGCGGCACGCCAGTGTTCACCCAGCGCCCGTCGGCGCACAGCATCTGCGTCTCCTGGGTCGGCGCGATCGCCGCATGGCGTCCTGTCTGGCGCTGCACCGTCTGGCCGGCGACGAGCCAGCTGTAGGTCGCGGCCTCGGTGGTGACGTTCGAGGCCTGGTGCATCGAGACGTCGACAAACTGCCCCTCGCCCGACCCGAGCCGCCAGAACAGCGCCGTAAGCGCCGACATGGCCGCGAAGTGGCAGGCCGTGTGGTAGCCCTGCCCGCCGCCGCCCCGCACCGGCGGCAACGTGTGGTCGTCGTAGCCGCAGCTCCACGGCGGACCCGCGCCGGCGAGCAGCGTCAGGTCGGTAACCGGCGCGTCGGCGTTCGCACTGTTGCGGCCGTAGGGCGTCATCGAGACGAAGATAAGGTCGGGGCGGACGGCCTTCAGGTCGTCGTAGTCAAGCCCCAGCCGCGCCAGGCGCCCTGCGGGCTCGGACTCGAGCAGCAGGTCGGCGCTGGCGACGAGCTTCCCGAAGCGCGCCCGGTCCGCCTCGTCTTCGAGGTCGAGCGTCACGCCGCGCTTGCTCGTGTGGTAGTGCCACCACCAGAGGCTCCGCTCCGGGCCCGGCGCATCCTCGGCGAACGGCGGATGGGCGCGGGCCGGGTCGCCGACCGGCGGCTCCACCAGGATCACGTCGGCGCCCATGTCGGCGAGCAGCTTGCCGGCGAACGCAATCCGCTCGTTCGCCAGCTCGACAACGCGGAAGCCGGTCAGCGCGGTCATATCACCCCCTCCTCGCGCAAGGCGGCGACCTCGGCCGGCCCAAGGCCAAGCAGGCGGCCGAAGACGCTCTCGTTGTGCTCACCGAGGCAAGGCGCGCCGCGCTCCATCCGCCACGGCGTCTTCGAGAGCCGCGCCGGATAGCCGTCGACGCGCACCTCGCCGATGGCCGTGTGGGTGACCGTGGGCCACAGATCAGCCGTGTCCGGATCCTGGTCGATGCGCTCGGCAGGGGTCTGCACGGCTGAGCATGGCGCGCCAGCGCGGCGCAGCCGCCTCTCGACCTCGAACTTGTCCTGGCCGGCAGTCCAGGCCGCGATGTGCGCGTCGAGCCCGTCCTGGTCGGCGAGGCGCGCCTCCAGCGACGCGTAGCGTGGATCGCCGGTCCACAGCTCGCCGATCTCGGCCGAAAGCCGGCGCCAGTCGGCCTCGTCGCGGCAGGCGATGGCGACCCAGGCGTCGTCGCCGGCGCAGGGGTAGATCCCGTGCGGCGCCATCGCAGGCGACGTGTTGCGATTGGAGTGCGGCTGGCCCTCGCGGCGGCTCGGGCGGCCGTTGACCGTCCAGTCGAGCAACGCCGGCCCGTGCAGGGTGAGCGCCGCGTCGGTGCAGGCGAGGTCGACCCACTGGCCCTCCCCGGTGCGGCGACGGTGGATCAGCGCCAGGAGGATCGCCATGGCCATATAGTAACCGCCGGTATGGTCCATGTAGGAGTAGCCCCAGCCGGCGGGCGGCTCGCCCGGCAGCCCGGAAGCGAAGGTGAGGCCTGAGACCGCCTGCACGATCGGGCCCCAGGTCTTGTAGGCCGCGTACGGGCCCTCCTGGCCAAAGCCGCAGTTCGACACGTAGACGATGTCGGGCCGGATCTCCTTCATCCGCGCATACCCAAAGCCGAGCCGATCGAGGACGCCGGCCGCGAAGTTCTCGGTCACGCAGTCGCACCGTGCGATCAGCTCGGCGAGCAACTCCCGGCCCCGCTCGGTGCGCAGGTTGAGCGTGATCCCCAACTTCTCGACGTTGTGGTTCTGGAAGCCGCCGCCGAACTCGATCCCCCGGCGCTCGTCCTTGAAGGGGCCGATCCCGCGCAGGATGTCCCAGCGGCCCTGCCGGACCGGATCCTCGATGCGGATGACCTCCGCGCCGAAAGCAGCCAGCCAGCGCGTGGCGCCAGCGCCGGCGAGCTGACCCGTGAAGTCGCAGACGCGCACGCCGGCCAGCGCGGAGGGCGGACGCGGAGCCTCGGCCTCGGAATTCATGGTTGTCGCGCCTCCCTGCGGTCGGCCAGCATAGGTCCCCCCGGGGCCTGGCCGTCACATGCTGACGCGGCGGCCAGCCTTCACGATCGCGGGAGCGCCGCCGCTCCCGGCCTCGCCGACCGCCACATTGACAGCGCCGCCGCGTTCCCCTATTGCCGCCCGCTCGTTTCGCGCCCGAGCTTTGGACGTTCACCCATGAAGCGCACTTTTCAGCCCTCCCGTCTCGTGCGCAAGCGTCGCCATGGGTTCCGTTCGCGCATGGCGACCAAGAACGGGCGCAAGGTGATCGCTCGCCGGCGTCTGCGCGGCCGCAAGCGGCTCACGGCCTAAGTCGCCATCTGATCGCGAGGTTTCGGCCTGACCGAAGCCGCCCTTTCCCTTGAACGGCTGAAGAGACGCGCAGATTTCCTGGCCGCGGCGAAGGGGCGCGCCTGCGCCAGAGGAGCTGTGCTCGTGCAGGCGGCGGATCGTCGGGACGGCGTTGCGCTGATCCGCGTGGGGTTCACGGCGACGCGACGCGTTGGCGGCGCCGTCGTGCGCAATCGCGCCAAGCGGCGCCTGCGCGAGGCCGCACGCCAACTGCTGCCACAGCTCGCCAGGCCGGGCTGCGACTACGTGCTCATCGCCCGCGGCGGGACCGTGTCGCGTCCCTGGCCCCGTCTCCTTGACGACGTGAAAAGCGCGCTGATAAGGCTCGCCGCCGATCTCGGCGCCCCGGCCGCCGCGCCGCCGGACCCCCCGTCCCCAGGACCCACCCCCGCGCCCGAGCGTCGCCCGCCCGCATGAACAACGAGAACACTCGAAATCTCCTGACCTTCTTCGTGATCACCGTCCTGCTCCTGGTGGTGTACCAGGTGTTCGTCTACGGGCCGGCTGATCAGCGGCGGCGGCTCGAGATGCAGCAACAGGCGGCCGCGGCGGCGCAGGCCGCCCAGCAGCAGGCGGGTCCGGCGCCCAACGGCCAGCCCGCGCCGGCCTCGCTGACCCGCGTCCAGGCGCTGGCGGCGACAAAGAGGGTCGCGATCCAGACACCCGCCCTTTCCGGCTCGATCAGCCTGACCGGCGCCAGACTCGACGACCTCTTCCTGACACAGTACCGGCAGACCACGGCCAAGAACTCCCCGCCGGTCGAGCTGCTGAGGCCGTTCGGCGCGGACAACGCCTACTACGCGGTCAGCGGCTGGGTCGGACAGGCGGCCGGCCTTCCCGACGAGACCACCGTCTGGACCCAGACCTCGCAAGGCCCGCTGACGCCGTCAAATCCGCTGGAACTCAGCTACACGGCGCCTTCAGGTCTCGTCTTCCACCGCGACATCAAGGTGGACAGCCAGTATCTGTTCACGGTCGCCGACACGGTCGCGAACCGCGGCGCGACCGCTGTGAACATCGCGCCGTTCGGCTCCGTGCAGCGCCGCGGCCTCCCGCCTGGTCTGGGCCGCATCGCGATGGAAGGCGCGATCGGCATGTACGACAAGGTGCTCAAGGAAGAAAAATACCAAGACTGGAAGAAAAAGGGGACGAAAGATTTCACGTCCACAGGCGGGTGGACTGGAATCACAGACAAATACTGGATGACCGTGTTTGCGCCGCCGCAGAACGAGCTCATTCACGCCCGTATCGAAGTCACGCCGGTCAATAGCGTCGACGACTATGTTTCCAGCTATGTCGGCGCTCCCCGCCTGATCCCGCCGGGCGGGCAGACCACTGAGGTGACCCATATCTTCGCCGGCGCCAAAGTGGTGAACACGCTGCGCGCCTACGGCGACCAACTGGGCCTTCCGGGCTTCGACAAGGCGGTCGACTGGGGCTGGTTCGAGATCCTGTCCAAGCCCGTCTTCATGCTGCTCGATCTGTACGCGGGCTGGCTCGCGAACGTGCACCTCGGGATGGGCTTCGCCATCCTGGCGCTGACCATCACCATTCGCGGCCTGATGTTCCCCTTCTTCAACGCGTCGTACGCGATGTCGACCAAGATGAAGAAGATACAGCCCGAGATGAAGGCGCTGCAGGAGCGCTTCAAGGGCGATCCCCAGGGCCAGCAAAAGGAGATGATGGCCCTCTACCAGCGTGAGAAGATCAACCCTGTGACCGGCTGCATCCCGATGATGCTGCCGCTGCCCGTGTTCTACGCGCTGAACAACG
>JAKAZA010000129.1 GCA_021816155.1 Pseudomonadota bacterium
TGCCGGATTCTGGACTCTTTGAATGGGCCGGAGCCGAGGCGTCGACGGTGAAACAGCGCGCAACTCGCCGCAACTGAACCCCCTGAATCGGGACGCGTGCGTGCTCCGCTCGCATCCAATTGACCTGACAGCGACCCGGCGCACTCAAGCCGGGCGTGGGAGGCGCTATGTCGAAGAAGCTGTTGCTGCTTACGTGCGCGTCGGGCGCGATCACGCTTTCGGCGGGCGTCGGCTACGCCGCCACGGCGGCGACCTCGGGCGCGGCCGCCGAGCCGGGCGCGGCCAGCGTCACCGAGCTGGTCGTGACCGCCGAGCATCGCGAGCAGAGCCTGCAGAAGGTCCCGGTCGCCGTCTCGGTGTTCACCGGCGCGCAGCGCGACACCATCGGCATCGAGTCGGTGACGGACGTCGCCAAGTTCGCGCCCGGCTTCAGCTACAACCCGGCCAACGTCCACGCCTACATCCGCGGCGTCGGCCGCCAGTCGGTGAACGTGACCGACGACCAGCGCGTCTCGAATTACGAAGACGGGTTCTACGTCTATTCGCCCTACGGTCTCGGCCGCTCGTCGCTATTCCTGAGCCAGGAACAGATCGAGCGCGGCCCGCAGAACGTCGGCGGCCGCAACGCCGACGCCGGCTCGATCGACATGATCGATGTGCGGCCCACCGACACGCCCTACGCCGAAGTGCGCGCCACCGTCGGCAACTTCGGCACCTACAAGATTGAAGGCGCGGCCTCCGGACCCATCGCGCCGAACCTCACGGGCCGGATCGCCGGCTTCTACAACAACCAGGACCAGGGCTTTTACAGCAACCTGGCCGGCGGCCCGTCCGAAGGCGGCCGCGTCCACGACTGGTACCTCGAGGGTCAGCTGGAGTGGAAGCCGAACGACAAGTTCGATCTGTGGGTTCACGCCTACACGGCGGCCTGGGACGGCTTCGGCAACGCCGGCTCGCGCCTGAGCTACTTCAACGGCAGCTGGGACGAGACCAACGTCACCGACGCGAACGCCTACGTCGGCGGCGGTCTCTTCATCAACCCGAACTACGGCTACTCCGCGCTCACCGGCGTTCGCGCGCCGGGCAACCCGGTCGTGACCGGCGTCTCTCTCTACAACAAGACGCTCCTCAACAATCCGGCGGCGTCCAACCCGTACAATTTCGCGGCGCCCATTCCGCGGACCGTGAAGCTCGACAACTACGACGATTTCAATTTCATCGCGACGTACCACTTCCCGACCTTCGACGTTAAGTACAACGCCGGCGTCCAGGGCTACGACTACCGCCTGAACTACTCGGCGGCGGACCCGAGCGGCGGCTCGAACGTCCAGTCGTTCACGCTCGCCGCGCGTCCGGGCGTTACGCCGCTGACGATCAATCCGGCGATCGACGCCAACTACGTCGAGGATGACTACTGGACGGCCCACGACCTGACGTTCGAATCGACCACCGACAGCCGGCTGCAGTGGATCGGCGGCGCGTTCTTCTTCTACCAGCACTACAATCAGCCGTACTCGGTCAGCGACAACCAGCAGCCCCAGCTGATGAATCCGGGCTGCATCGCGGCCTCGCTGTGCGGCGTCGCCGGCGCGGCGGCCCCGGCCAATCCGACGGGCCAGATCCTCTACCTGGATTACCAGTTCAACGTGCTGAGCGCCGCCGGCTACGGCCAGCTGTCGTACAAGCTGAACGACCAGTGGCGGGTCACCGGCAACATCCGCTACAGCTACGACGACAAGTCCGGCACCGAGGCGTCGCGCTACATCTACTTCGGCGCCAACGTCCTTAATCCGCTCTCGTACGCCCTCGGCGCGAACACGCCGTCGCTCGACATCACGCCGACCCAGGTGTGCCTGAGCGGCAATCCGCAGCACTGCAACACCGCCGCCTTCGGTCTCGGCACGGGCGTCCGGTCGATGGGCGTCATCGAGCCCAACGGCTACGCCTATCGCCAGCTGGGGCTGACGTCCGACGCGGTCACCGGCGGGGCGGACATCGAATGGACGCCGACGCCGGACATTTTCACTTACTTCCGCTACGGGCGCGGCTACGAGTCCGGGTCGTTCAACGCCGGCCAGGTGCTCGCCAACCCGGGCGTCCAGCCCGAGTTCCTGAACTCCTACGAGCTCGGCTACAAGCAGACCTTCGGCCACTCGCTGCTGGTCGACCTCGCCGCCTTCTATTACGACTATGAGAACATGCAGCTGCCGATCTCGGTGGCCAACGGCGGTCTGACCCAGTCGCAGTTCATCAACGTGCCGAAGGCCGAGTCGACCGGCGTCGAGATGGAAGCCTACTGGACGCCGATCCGGCCCCTGATGGTGACCTTCAGCTACTCGTTCGACTACACCGCCATCCTCACCGGGTGCAGCGGCAAGGTCACCAACGGCGCGCTGACCCAGGCGACAGGGTCGCTCTGCCTCGTAGACACGAACGACCCGGCGGCGGTGGCGCGCGGCGCCACCCCCTATCCGGGCCAGACGACCGCCGTGCGCGACCAAAGCGTCAAGGGCAACCCGCTGCCCAACGCGCCGGAGAACAAGCTGGCGGTCAACGTCGCCTACACCTGGGACTTCCAGCCCGGCGCACTCACGCTCTCGGGCACCTACAGCTGGCTCGACAGCCAGACCGGCGATGTGTTCGGGCGCTACTACAGCACCGCGCCGTCGTGGGACGACGTCGATTTCCAGGCCATCTGGAAGGGCGATCACGACAAGTATGAAATCATCGGGTTCGTGCGCAACGTCTTCAACACGCTGCAATATGACGTCGGTCCGGCGGGCGTCGGCCTCCTCGGCAACGCCAACAGCTACACGACCGCGGCGAAGGGTCTCTACGAGAGCTCGCTCCTGCAGATGACGACGCCGCGCACGTACGGCATGGAAGTCCGCTACAAGTTCTTCTGATCGCTCGCGTTCACGGCGGCGACGAAGCACAACGGAGCGCGCCTGGCGAGGGCGCGCTCCGACGCTTAGGTTCGGGCGCGCCGTCGCGGCGGGGGGGCGACGCTTTCCGGCCACACTTGCGGCCCGCTTGTCGCACGATGGTTAGAAGCGCGTTGACGGGCTGAAATCGTTCGAGCACTTATCCCGGCCTGCGGCGGGATGGGAACCCGTCTCATAATTGCGACGCGGCCGTTCAGCGCCGGTCCGGGGAGGCGAGATGTCGAAGAAGTTGTTGCTGCTCACGTGTGCGTCGGCCGCGGTCACCGGCTGGGCCGGCGCGAGCTACGCCGCAACCGCGGCGGGCATGGCGGCCACGCAGTCGGGCGCGGCCAGCGTCACCGAGCTGGTGGTCACCGCCCAGCGGCGCGAGCAGAGCCTGCAGAAGGTGCCGGTCGCAGTGTCGGTGTTCACCGGCTCGGAGCGCGACACCATCGGCATCAACACGGTCGCGGACGTCACCAACTTCGCGCCGGGCTTCACCTACGACCCGGCCAACGTGCACGCCTTCATCCGCGGCGTCGGCCGCCAGTCGGTGAACGTCACCAACGACCAGCGCGTCTCGACCTACGAAGACGGCTTCTACGTCTATTCGCCGTACGGCCTCGACAAGTCCTCGCTGTTCCTGAGTCAGAACCAGATCGAGCGCGGCCCGCAGAACGTCGGCGGCCGCAACTCCGACGCCGGCTCGATCGACATGATCTCGGTCCGGCCGACCGACAAGCCCTACGCGGAGATCCGCGCGTCCGTCGGCAACTACGGCACCTCCGACATCGAAGGCGCCGCGTCGGGCCAGGTCGCCCCTGGCCTCGATGTTCGCGTCGCGGGCTACTACAAGAACCAGAACCAGGGCTACTACACCAACCTCATCGGTCCCTCGGAAGGCAACGTCATCCACGAGTGGTACCTTGAGGGCCAGGTGGACTGGAAGCCGAACGACCGCTTCGAGTTCTGGGCCAGGACCTTCTTCTCGGGCTGGAACAACTTCGGCGACGCGGGTTCGCGCACCGGCTTCTACAACGGCTCCTGGGACCAGACGGCCCTCACCGACGGCAACGCCTACGTGGGCGGCGGTCTCTTCGTGAACCCGGCCTTCGGCTATGCGGCGCCGAACGGCAACCCGCAGGCGTACCAGGCGCTGCTCGCGGCGAAGGCGAAGGGCGATCCCGATCCGATCCCGACGTCGGTGTCTCTGTATGCGCCGGGCATCAGGAACAACGTGTCGGCCGGCAACCCATACGCGTTCTCCGCCTATGTGCCGCGGAGCGTCAAGCTCAACAACTACGACGACTTCAACTACACCGCGACGTACCACGCCGACTCGTTCGACATCAAATACACTGGCGGCGTGCAGGGGTATAACTACGACCTGAACGACCCGGGCGACGGTCCCGCCTCGAACAGCAACGTTCGCTCGTTCACGCTGCCGGCTGCGACGGGCGTCACGCCGCTGACCATCAATCCGCAGATCGGCGCAAACTACATCGAGGACGATTACTGGACCGCCCACGATCTGACCATCGAGTCGACCACGGACAGCCCGTTCCAGTGGACGGCCGGCGTCTTCGGCTACTATCAGCACTACAACCAGCCCTACACGCTGTACGACCGCAACCAGCCCCAGCTGGCCAATCCGATCTGCGGGTCCGCCAACTGCGGTCTCGCCGGCGGGGCGGCCCCGGCCAACCCGGGCAACACGATCGGTTACTTCGACTACAACTTCAACGTCGAGAACATCGCTGGATACGGCCAGGCGTCGTATAAGTTCAACGACCAGTGGAAGGTCGTCGGCGACCTGCGCTACAGCTACGACGACAAGTGGGGCGTCGAGAATACGCGCTACATGTACTTCGGCAGCGGTATTATCGACCCGGCCTCGTACTTCCTGGGCGCCAACACGCCTGCGCTCGACATTACCTACAATCAGACGTGTATGACCGGGAATGGCATCAACAACGCCGTCAGCCCCTCGTGCACCAAGGGCCCGCTCGCACCAGGCGTGCGCAGCATCGGGACCATCCTGCCGAACGGCTACGCACAGCGCCAGCTCGGCATCACCGACAGCGAGCTGACCGGCGGCGGCGAGATCCAGTACACGCCGACCGACAGCATCTTCACCTACCTGCGGTTCGAGCGCGGCTACGAGTCGCCGTCGTTCAATGCGGGCCAGGTGATCGGCGAGCCGGCGACCAAGCCCGAGTTCATCAACGACATCGAGGGCGGGTACAAGCAGACGATCAGCCGCTCGCTGCTGATCGACCTGTCCGCGTTCTACTACGACTACACGAACATGCAGGTGCCGATCGCCATCGCGAACGGCGGCGTGACGCAGTCGCTGTTCGTCAACGTTCCCCAGTCGGTGTCGGCCGGGTTCGAGGCGGAAGCCTACTGGGCCCCCATCACCGACATGATGGTGACGTTCAGCTACTCGTATGACTACACGGCGATCCAGACGGGATGCTGGGGCACCCTGAAGAACGGCGCGCTGACGCCGGCCGCCGGCTCGTTCTGCGTCCAGGACACCAACGACCCGGCCGGCGTCCAGCCGGGCGCGAAGGTTGTCGGCAAGCAGACGACCGCGGCCCGCTACCAGAGCGTCTCGGGCGCGCCGCTGCCAAACGCGCCGCTGAACAAGCTGGCCGTCAACGTCGCCTACACCTGGCACTTCACCCCGGGCGACCTGACGCTGTCGGGCACCTACGCCTACCGCGCCGCTCAGGACGGGGCGGTGTTCAATCGCTGGTACAACAACGCGCCGGCGTGGGACGACGTCGACCTGCGGGCGCTCTGGAAGGGCCCGGGCGACAAGTACGAAGTCATCGGTTACGTCGCGAACGTGTTCAATACGCTCCAGTACACGGTCGCGGCGGCTGGCGCCGGTCTGGCGGGCAGCGCCACGGGCGTGGCCGGCTACAACGGGGCCGGGCTCAACGAGGTCAACTCGTTCGAGCTCAACCCGCCGCGGACGTTCGGCATGGAAGTCCGCTACAAGTTCTTCTGATCCGGTCCTTCCGGGTCGTCGCGGATCGGGCGCGTCCTTCGGGGCGCGCCCTTTTCGTTTTGGCGGACGGCGCCCCCGGGGAATTTCCGCTGGCGCCGCCGCCGGCTTTCGTTCCAAACTCCGTACAACAGCCGTGACAATCCAGTCCTGCCTCGGGGAGTAGGTTTCGGATGAGAGCTATCGCGATGCCGCCTGCCCTGCGCGGCGCCGCCGGGGACGTTTCGGCCGTCCTTGCGGGCCGCCTGTGAGCGTGGTGCCGCCGCCGCCGCGCCTGGGCGTCGTCAGCAAGGCGCTCTACGGCGTCAGCGCGCTCGGCATGGCCACGCGGATGGGCCTGTTGGGCGGCTCGATCCTGTTCTTCTACAACCGCATCCTCGGCGTCGATGCGTCCGTGGTCAGCCTGGCGATGCTGATCTCGCTGCTGATCGACGCCTTCTGGGATCCGATCGTCGGGCAGATCTCCGACAACACGCGCACCCGGCTCGGCCGCCGCCACCCGTTCATCTACGGCGCGATCGCGCCGACCGCGCTGTTCTTCGCGCTGATCTACACGCCGCCGATGGCCTGGTCGGCGCAGGGCATGTTCGTCTACCTCCTCGCGGTCCTGGTCGCCGCCAGGATGTGCGAGAGCCTCGTCGAGATACCGCTCGCCACGCTCATGCCCGAACTCACCCGCGACTACGACGAGCGCACGAGCCTGGGCGCGTGGCGGTATTTCTTCACCGCCGTCGCCGGCCGGGGCTTATCGTCGATCCTGGCCTACGCGGTCTTCCTGAAGGGGACCACAGCGCATCCCTTCGGGCAGATGAACCTCGCCGGCTACGCCCCCTACGCCGCCACCGTGGCCGTCATCTCGATCGTCGTCACGCTGATCACGGCCGTCTCGACGCAGCGCTTCGTGCCCTACATGCACCTGCCCCCGCGCCGGCGGCCAGGGTTCGACGAGATGGCGCGCGCCTTCGTCGCGGCCGCGAGCAACCGCAACTTCCTGGCGCTGGCGCTTTCGGGCTTCATCTTCGGCATCGCCGTCGGGATCACCACCGGCCTGATGCTCTACTTCGTGACCGACTTCTGGGGCCTGCCCTCGAAGGCCTTGCTCCAGCTGGGCCTCTGGGCGATTCCGGGCGGGCTGATCGGGGTGGTCGCGGCCCCGTTCTGGGCGCGGCGGATGGGCAAGAAGCGGGGATGCCTGATCGTCTTCTTCATGGCGATCTTCTCGACGACCGTCCCGATCGGCCTGCGCCTGCTGGGCGTGATGCCGCCCAACGGCTCGCCGTGGGTGCTCCGGATCCTGATCGCCGACGCGGCCGCGACGGGCCTGCTGAGCACCATGGGTTTCATCATCGTCACCGCGATGCTGTCCGACGTGGTCGAGGAGGTCCAGGTGAAGACCGGGCAGCGGCAGGAAGGGGTGCTCTTCGCGGCCGACTCGCTGCTGCGCAAGATCACCACAGCCATCGGCGCGGTCATTCCGGGGCTGCTGCTCGATTACGTGCGTTACCCCGCCGGCGCGAAGCCCGGGCAGGTGGATGTTCACGTGCTCACCCACCTCGCGACGATCTACCTGCCGCTCGTCACCTGCCTCTACCTCTGCTCGACCAGCATGCTGATGCTCTACCGGATCGACCGCAGGCAGCACGAGGACAACCTGGCGCGGATCGCCGAATCCGCCATGCTGGCCGAGGCTGGCGACGAGGAGCTCGATCCGCATCTGCCCGTGGACGTCGTCACCGGCCGGGCCTAACGGCGCCGCGGCGGTGAGCGCTCCCGCACAGCGGCTGGGTCTGGCGACCAAGGTCTCGTACGGGCTCGGCGCGGCCGCCCAGGGCGTCGGCGGCGTCGCGCTGGCGACGGCGACGATCAACTTCTACCTGATCAGCGTCGTCGGCATGCGTCCGGCGCTGGTCGGCGTCGTGATCCTCGTGTCGCTGGTGATCGACGCCGTGGTCGACCCCGTGATCGGGCGCTGGTCCGATACGTTCCGCTCGCCGTGGGGGCGACGCCACCCGTTCATGTACGCCTCGGCCCTGCCGATCGCGCTCGCCATCTGCTTCTTCTGGCGCCACCCGGCGGGGCTGAGCCAGGGCGAGCTGGCGGCCTACGTGCTCGTCATGCTGATCGTGGTGCGCCTCGCGGGCGGGCTCTACGTGATCCCGAGCGACGCGCTCGCTCCCGAGCTCGCGCCCGACTACCACGAGCGCACGAGCCTCATCAGCTGGCGCTGGTTCTTCGGCCTGTTCGGGGCGAGCGCCGCAGGCTTCATTCTGCGCTTCGTCTTCCTGCGCAAGGATGCGGCGCACCCGCTCGGCCAATATGATCCCGCCGCCTACGCCGGCTTCGGCCTGGCGGCCGCCGTGCTGGTGTTCGTCGCCATCCTGGTCTCGGCGGCCGCGACCCACCGCTACATCCCGCAGCTGAGGCCGGCGCCGCGCCGCCGCCAGTCGGCGCCGGAGACGCTGCGCGAGATCGTGCGGGTGCTCGCCAATCCCTCGCTGATCGCAATCATGGTCTCGGGCCTGATCTCCGGCGTCGCCTCCGGCATCGGTCAGACGCTCGCCGACTTCATGAGCTACAGCTTCTGGGACCTGACGCCGCAGACCGCGGCCCTCGTCGGCTTCTGGGCCGCGCCCGGCGCGATCGCCGGGATCGCACTGGCGCCGGCGCTGTCGCGGGCCCTCGACAAGAAGCGGACCATGATCACGGTGTTCACTCTTTCCGTGTGCACCGGTGTGATCCCGACCAGCCTGCGCCTCCTCGGCCTCGCGCCGCCCAACGGCTCGCCGTGGATTCCAGTGATGCTGGCGGCCGACCTATTCGTCGCCAGCAGCCTCGGCCTGGTCGGCTTCGTAATCGTGGGCTCGATGGTCGCCGACGTGGTCGAGGACGCCGCGGTCAAGACCGGCGTCCGCTCAGAAGGGCTGCTGTTCGCCGCCAACGGCTTGCTGCCGAAGGTCACGGCCGGCGTCGGTGGCCTGATCGGCGCCCTGATGCTCGAGGCCGTGCATTTCCAGGCGACGGTGCGGCCCGGGCAGGTGCAGCACGTCGACCCGGCGGTGATGCGCCACCTGGCTCTGCTGTCGCTGCCGACCGGGGCGGTGCTCAACCTGGTCGCCATCGGCGTGCTCGGCTTTTACCGGATCGACCGCTCGACCCATGAAGCCAATCTGGAAGCGCTCCGCACGGCGGCGGCGGTGACCGAGCCGCCGAGCGCGCTGCCGACCGGACCCGATCCCGCCTTGGCCGGCCCGCCGCTCTGAAAAGAGAATCCGCATGGGCGCGCCGCCGCCGCTGGACGAACCGCGCACACGCCCCCATGTGCGAAATCGTCCCCGGCGAAGACTGCGTGCACGCTTTCAATTGGGGGACCGATGTTTTATCGCCTAGGTCATAAGGCTATGCACGTGATTTCGAATCAGCAGTTTGCTCTGATGGCGCAACGATTGAAGGCCGGGGAGAGCCTCCCCCGCGGCGGCGTCTAGCGGATGGACGGAGAGGCGAGCCTTCCGCGGCCCGATGCGCGAACGGGCGGCCCCGGCGGCATGCGCCAGCCGGGCGCCGGCTTTTCGGGCGGCGGCATGCGTCCGGGCATGGGGCGGGGCATGGGCGGGCCGGGCGATCGCTCGCTCACCGAGGGTCCGATCACCTCGACGCTGATCCTGTTCTCGCTGCCGCTGCTCGGCGGCAACCTGCTCCAGCAGCTCAACGTCAGCGTCAACCAGTTCTGGGTGGCCCACCTTCTCGGCGCCACCGACATCACCGCCATCGGCAACGCCAACAGCGTGATGATGCTGATGATGGGCGCGGTGATGGGCGCGACCATGGCCGCCAACATCCTGATCGCCCAGCAGGTCGGCGCCGGCGACATCCCCATGGTCAAGCGGATCATGGGCACCGCGGTGTTCTTCTTCGTGGTGGTCTCGATGACCATCTCGCTGACCGGGGGCTATTTCGCGCCCCACATCCTGACCGCGATGCGAACGCCGCCTGCGGCCCGGGCGGAGGCGATCGTCTACCTGCGCGTCACCTTCGCGGCGATGCCGTTCATGTACTTCTTCCAGTTTCTGCAGATGGCCCAGCGCGGAGCGGGCGACTCCCGCACCCCGTTCTACTTCATGGCGCTCGCAGTCGTGCTGGACATGATGCTCAACCCGCTGCTGATCGCCGGAGTCGGTCCCACGATCGGTGGCTGGTGGATCTTCCCGAAGATCAACGTGGGCTTCCATTTCCACGGGATCGGCGTCGCCGGCTCGGCGACCTCGACGCTGATCGGCCAGGGCGTGTCGCTGGTCCTGCTGCTGGTCACGCTCTATCGCCGCAACAGCGTGCTGATGCTGAAGGGGCGCGATCTTAGGTTCCTGGCGCCGTCGGTCGAGATCCTGCGCCCGCTGATCTTCCGCGGGATCCCGATGAGCCTGCAGATGTTCATCATGTCGGCCGCCGGCATGATCATGATCACGTTCGTGAACGGCTTCGGGGCGGTGACGTCCGCGGCCTACGTCGGCGCGCTGCAGGTCTGGAACTACATCCAGATGCCCGGCATGGCGG
>JAKAZA010000130.1 GCA_021816155.1 Pseudomonadota bacterium
CCGCGCCAACCGCCGCCGCGCCAGCCATCGCCGCCGCGCCAACCGCCGCCGCGCCAACCGCCTCCGGCGAAACCGCGGCCGCGGAAGCCGCCACCGCGGAAGCCGCCGCCACCACGGAACCCGCCACCACGGAACCCGCCGCCACCATGGAAGCCGCCACCACGGAACCCGCCGCCGCCATGGAACCCGCCGCCGCCATGGAACCCGCCGCCACCGCGGCCGCCGCCGCCGTGGAACCCTGCCGCCGCCGCCGGCGCCGCAGCCACGCCGAGCGAGGCCGCGGCGGTCAGCGCGGCCAGGCTGGCGGTGAAGAACTTGCGCATCGGAACCTCCTTAAAGGTCTAACGCCTCGCAGAAAGGATCGCTCCGTGGGGCGCTTAACGTCCGAGGTTGCGAGGCGGCGGCTGAACCTGGCCTGAACGGTCGGTCAGCTTGCGTTCACTTTGAGACGGCGACGACCACCCTTCCGCGAACCTTGCCCTCGACAATGTCGGCCGCGAGTTGCGGCGCATCGGCGAGATCTGCATCGACGCGCATCGCAGCCAGCTTGGCCAGGTCGAGATCGCGCGCGAGCCGACGCCAGGCTTCCTCGCGGCGCGGTTTGGGGCACATGACCGAGTCGATTCCGCAGAGGGTTATTCCGCGCAGGATGAATGGCGCGACGCTGGCCGGCAGGTCCATTCCCTGGGCGAGGCCGCAGGCGGCGACGGCGCCGCCGTAGCGAGTCTGGCTGAGCACGTTGGCCAGCGTGTGGCTGCCGACCGCATCGACGCCCGCCGCCCAGCGCTCGCGTCCCAGGGGCCGCGCCGGGCGGGAGAGCTCGGCCCGGTCGATGATCTCGGCCGCGCCAAGCCCGGCCAGATAGTCACTCTCGGTGTCCTTGCGACCGCTGGACGCGATCACGCGCCAGCCGAGCCGGGAGAGCAGCGCGATCGCGACGCTACCGACGCCGCCGGCCGCGCCGGTCACGATCACGTCGCCGCGATCGGGCGTCAGCCCTTCCCGCTCCAGCGCCATCACGCAGAGCATCGCCGTGAAGCCGGCGGTGCCGATGGCCATCGCATCGGCGTTCGATATCGCGGGCGGCAGCTTCACCAGCCAGTCGCCGTTCACGCGCGCCTTCTCCGCGTAGCCTCCCTGCTGCGTCTCGCCCAGGCCCCAGCCGTTCAGCACCACGCGATCGCCGGGCGCGAACCCCGCGTGTTCGGAGCGCTCGACGACGCCGGCGAAGTCGATCCCGGCCGTCATCGGCCAGACGCGCACTACCGGCGCCTTGCCGGTCAGCGCGAGCCCGTCCTTGTAGTTGATGGTCGAGTATTCAACTCGGACCGTCACGTCGCCGTCGGCGAGCTCGGCTTGCGTCGCGTCGACGATCCTCGCCTCCTGCCCGCCGTCGGTCTTGAAGAGGCGCAGCGCGCGGAAAGTGTCGGTCATTGAGCGTCCCCGTGAGGGCGGTGCGTCCGTCGAGACGCCCGCTTGTGGCGGGCTCCTGAGGATGATGAAACGGGCAGGGCGTCAACCGTCATCGGCGCCACGACGGTCACTCGGGTCGGAGCGACGCGACTTCGCGGGGCCCGCCAGGGCCTATTGGCCGAACCGCTCGCCGCGGCGACCCTTCACGGCCAGGTCGACGGAGAGCAGTCGCCGGGCGCCTTCGACCTGCAGCTCGATCCCCGGCATATGCATCATGGCCTGGTAGTCGCCGAGGCTGTCCTCGGCGGCGTTGGTGAAGCCCTGCGCGTCCTGGGCCTTGTTCATCTGGATCTTGGCCATGCGCAACACCTCGGGGCTGTTTTCGGCGACGCGGCGGGCGAAGGCGTAGGTCTCGCGCTCCAGGTCGGCCGGCGCCAGCACGCGGTTGACGAAGCCGTACTCGGCGGCCTCGCGGGCCCGGATGAACCGGCTCTCGAACACTAGCTCCTTGGCTTTGCGGACCCCGATGTCCCAGGGGATGGTGTTGTATTCCACGAAGCCGCCGAGGAACTCGGCCGTCTCCGAGGCGAAGATCACGTCCATCGCCGCCGCCAGCATCCAGCCGGCGTAGATGCAGTAGCCCTCGACCATGGCGACGGTTGGCTTGGGGAAATTACGCCACTTCAAGAGCAGGTCGAGGTTGTACTTCTTGAACTGGTCGTAGGTCTGGATTCCGGGCTTCGCGCCCAGCTTCCTGCGGTACTCCATGCCCTCAGGCGTGCCGAGATCGTGGCCGGTGGAGAAGACGCCGCCGGAGCCGCGCAGCAGCACCACCCTCACGTCCTCGTCGGCGTGCGCCAAGTCGAACGCGGCGTCGATCTCGTCGAGCATCCGGTAGCCCTGCGCGTTGCGGTATTGGGGCCGATTCAGCGTGATGACGCCGATCGGACCGTCGCGCCCGTAGAGGATTTCCTCGAACGTCATGGCTAGCGCAGGACCACTCGGAACACGCCCCCGTACGTCACCACGCGCTTCATCAGCGCGATCTTGGGTCCGCCGGTCCTCGGCGTCGCCACCGTGATGAGATACCAGGCGCCGTCGGGCAGGCCGGCGAAGCTGAACTTGTCGGCGGCATTGCACTGTGCGTGCCGCGCGTACTTGGCCGAGGTGTTGCTTTCAGCCTCGTCGGTCGCGTCGCTGGGGCTGCGGGCGCGCACCTGGTCGACCGGAAGGACGGCCTGCATCATCGATCCGTAGAGCCTCTGCATGCGGGCTTCGGTCCACGGCGTCTCTGGCAGCAGCACCACATCGCCGCAGGTGTAGTTCGCGGCCCCGCCGCCGTAGCCCATCCAGCCGAGGATGCCACCATAGCCCGCGCCGCGCGACCAGGCGAAGTCGGATTCCCTGAGCCGGCTCGCGCTCGGCGGCGGCGGATAGGCCCGGGACGGAGGCGGCGGCGCGGTCGGTCCCATCTCGCCGGTCTGGCAGGCCGCAAGCGCCGCGCTGGCGAGGCAGATGGCGATTATGCGCTTCATGAGGCTTCCCGTCCCGCGATGACCCGTCGGCGGTCAGGCAAAGGTCAACGGTCGTTTCCTGTCAACACTCGAATTCCCCTTGAGAAGGGCGTGTCTTAACGGCGATAAGCGATCTTGAGAGGCCGCAGACACATCGGCCGCACCGTTAGGGAGAGATGCGTTCATGAAGGCCGCCGTTCTGCGCCAGGTGGGCAAGCCCCTCGAGATCGAGGACGTCCAGATCAGCAAGCCGGGGCCGCGCGAGGTGCTGATCCGCACCGTCGCCGCCGGCGTCTGCCACTCGGACGTTCACTTCTACGAAGGCTCGTACCCCTATCCGTTGCCCGCCGTGCTGGGCCATGAGAGTGCGGGTGTCGTCGAACAGGTCGGGTCCGAGGTCACCACGGTGAAACCGGGCGATCACGTGATCACCTGCCTCTCGGCGTACTGCGGCCACTGCGAACACTGCCTGACCGGCCATATGTCGCTCTGCCAGAGCCCCGAAGTCAGGCGCGCCCAGTCCGACGAGCCGCGGCTGACCCAGAACGGGGCGCCGATGCAGCAGTTCCTCAATCTGTCGTCGTTCGCCGAGCAGATGCTGATCCACGAGCACGCCTGCGTCGCGATCCGCAAGGACATGCCGCTCGACCGCGCCGCCCTGATCGGGTGCGGCGTGATGACCGGGGTCGGCGCCGCGATCCACACCTCCAGCGTGCGGCCCGGCGAGACGGTGGCCGTGATCGGATGCGGCGGCGTCGGCCTCGCGGCGATCAACGGCGCGGCGATCGCCGGCGCTGGACGGATCATCGCGATCGACCTCTCGCCCGGCAAGGACAACATGGCGCGGACCTTCGGCGCCACCGACTTCATTTGTTCGGCTGACACCGACCCGGTGAAGGCGGTGATGGACATGACCAACGGCGGCGTGCACCACAGCTTCGAGGCGATCGGCCTCGGCAAGACCGCCGAGCAGGCCTTCAACATGCTGCGCCGGGGCGGCACGGCCAACGTTATCGGGATGATCCCGATCGGGCAGACGGTGTCGCTGATGGGTGCGGCGTTCCTGAGCGAGAAGCGCATCCAGGGCTCGCTGATGGGCTCGAACCGCTTCCCCGTCGACATGCCACGGCTGGTCGACTTCTATCTTTCCGGCAAGCTGAAGCTCGACGACATGATCAGCCGTCGGATCAAGCTCAAGGACGTCAACGAGGCGTTCGCCGAGATGAAGGGCGGCCAGATCGCCCGCTCGGTGATCGTGTTCGACGCGTAGCGGGGGCCGCGCCAGACAGGGAGGTGCGCCGATGAAAGCCGCGGTGCTGCGTGAGGTGGGAAAGCCGCTCTCGATCGAGCAGGTCTCGATCGCCAAGCCGGGGCCGCGGGAGGTGCTGATCCGCACGGCGGCCACCGGGGTCTGCCACTCGGATCTGCATTTCATCGAAGGCAAGTACCCGCCGACGCTGCCGATGCTGCTCGGCCACGAGAGCGCGGGGGTGGTCGAGCAGGTGGGCGATCAGGTCACCACGGTGAAGCCGGGCGACCACGTGATCACCTGCCTCTCGGCCTTCTGCGGCCACTGCGAGGACTGCCTCACCGGCCACATGGCCCGGTGCCGCAGCCCGGAGGTGCGCCCCGGTCCCGCCGCGCCGCCGCGGATCACCGACGCGAACGGCAAGATCACCCAGTTCGCGGGCCTCGGCTCGTTCGCCGAGCAGATGCTGGTGCACGAGCACACCTGTGTCGCGGTCCGCAAGGACATGCCGCTGGACCGCGCCGCCCTGATCGGGTGTGGCGTGACGACCGGCGTCGGCGCGGTCATGAACACCTCGAAGGTCCGGCCCGGCGAGACCGTGGCGGTGATCGGCTGCGGCGGCGTCGGCCTTGCGGCGATCAACGGCGCGGCCATCGCCGGCGCTGGCCGGATCATCGCCATCGACACCGCCGCCTCGAAGGACAACATGGTGCGCCAGTTCGGCGCCACCGACTTCATCGATGCGAGCAAGGAAGATGCGGTCGCCAAGGTGATGGAGCTGACCGGCGGCGGCGTCCACCACAGTTTCGAGGCCATCGGCCTGTCCAAGACGGCGGAGCAGGCGTTCAACATGCTGCGGCGCGGGGGCACGGCCAACGTGATCGGCATGATCCCGGTGGGGCAATCCGTCTCGCTGATGGGCGCGGCGTTCCTGGGCGAGAAGCGCATCCAGGGTTCGTCGATGGGCTCAAACCACTTCCCGATCGACATGCCGCGCTTCGTCGACTTCTACCTGGCCGGCAAGCTGAAGCTCGACGAGATGATCAGCCGTCGGATCAAACTCGAGGATATCAACGACGCCTTCGCCGAGATGAAGACCGGCAACGTGGCCAGGTCAGTGATCGTCTTCGATGCATAGGGCCGGCATCCGCGTCTCCCTCGCCCGGCGGGGGAGGCGGCGCGCGGAGCGCGGCGCGGGGGGCCTGCGCACATGAAAGCCCTCGAAGGCAGGACGGCGGTCGTCACCGGCGCCGCCAGCGGCATCGGGCTCGGCATGACCGAGGCGTTCGCCAGCCGCGGCATGAAAGTGGTGATGGCCGATGTCGAGGAGGCGGCGTTGCTGCGCGAGGCCGATCGCCTGACGCGCGCCAATTTCGAGGTCGACCCGCAACTGGTCGACGTCGCCTCGCTCGCAAGCGTCGAACGGCTCGCCGACGCCGCGGAGGCGCGCTTTGGCCACGTCCACGTGCTCTGCAACAACGCCGGCGTTTCGGGGGGCGGGGGCGGACGGCCGATCTGGGCCCAGACCGGCAACGACTGGGACTGGGTGATGGGCGTCAACTTCTGGGGCGTGGTCAACGGCCTGAAGGCGTTCGTCCCGCGCATGCTCGCGCATGGCGATGAGGGCCACGTCGTCAACACGTCCTCGATCCTGGGCCTCACGACCGGTCCCGGCTCGGTCTATGGCGTATCCAAGCATGCGGTCGCCCGCCTCACCGAAGGACTGTGGTACGATTTGAAAGCCGCCAACGCGGCGATCAACGCCACCGTGCTCTGCCCCGGCATGATCGCCACCAACATCATCACCTCGGCCCGCAACCGCCCCGACCCCCTCACCGGCGCCGAGGACGAGCCGGACGAGGTCCAGCGCGCCGCCCGCGCCGCCATGGACGCGCGCTTCCGGGCCGAGGGCATGTCGCCACGCGAGGTCGGCGAGAAGGTTGTCCAGGCGATTCTCGACGAGCAGTTCTATCTCCTGACCCACGCGGCCAACATGGAGGGGGTGAAGCGCCGCTTTGACGCCATCCTGAACGTTCGCAATCCCACGCCGCCCGCGCCCTTGATTTGAGGAGCATTTCGATGCAGCTGCGCTATTCCACCGAAGAGATACTGGCCGACCACCCGTTCGCGCGGCTCAATCAGTTCGGCAAGCGGCGGCTACACGGCGGCTACGACGCGCAAGGCGCCTATCGCTCGCCGCGCACGTTCGGCCGCTGGCCGGCGATCAAGGCTTGGCGCGAGAACTTCAGGAAGAACGGCGGCGAGATGATCGACGCCTCCACGCGGCTTCTCCACGCGCCGCACTACCCGAACCTCGCGCAGATGAAGCTGCTGCTGGCGAATGGAATCACGCTGCCGCTGTGGAACTCGCTGACCACCACCGGGATCATCGAGGGCCGCGGCAAGATGCTTGCCCAGATTACGGCGCCGGACTTTCAGCCCCTGATCGAGGAAGACATTTCCGAGACCGCGACCGCGCACCTGAACAAGGGTCTCTTCGTGGCCCACGGGCTCGACGAAGGCGGCGACGGAGTCAGCGAGATCGGGGCGCACGACCAGATGTGGTATGTGGCCCGCGACCTGGTGCTCGGGGAGAACGCCCACCCGATCCCGGACATCCCGGAACGCGCCGGGAGGCCCGGCGCCGAAGGGCGTGAGATGCCCCAGATCCCCGCGGCGCACGAGATGCTGATCAAGCAGCTGATGAACGTGCTGATGATCGAGATCCGCGCCGAACGCGGCTTCGCCTTCAACGTCGCGCTGATGAAAGATCCCGACAACTTCAAGGATCGGCGCCCCGCGGCCGAGGAAGCCGCGCGCATCGTCGACCAGATCCGCCAGGACGAGGCGAGCCATGTCGGCTACCTGCAGCTCTTCATCTCCGAACTGCGCGCGTTCCACTTCAAGACCCCGGACGGATTGGTCGAAGGCAAGACATTCATCGATCCGGTGTGGGCCAGGATCGTCGCCTGGAACGCCGAAGACGTGCCGCGCGCCCAGGCCGAAGCGGCCCGCGAACAGATCGAGGCGTGCCTGCAGGGCCGACCGGACGCGGCGGCGCTGGCGAAGGCGCTGGACGCGCTGGCCGACCGCTGAGCGGGCCGCGCCCGCGGCGCGCTCGATGGCCTTGACTTCGCCATCACCGCGTTCGATTGCCCGGCAATGATGATGCTTGTCCGCCTGTGGCACCATTACATCGGCTTTCTGATCGCCCCGAGCGTTCTGTTCTTCGCGCTCACTGGTTCGGTGCAGTTGTTCGGGCTGCACGAGGCGCACGGAGGCTATCGGCCGCCGGTGCTGATCGAGAAGCTGGCCAGCGTTCACAAGGACCAGGTGTTCCGGGCCAAGCCGCCTCGGCCGCCGCCCCCGCAAACTTCGGCGGCGGGGCCGACGGCGACGCAGCGTGCGATCCGCCCCGAGCGTGAGCGGGGGCCGAAGCTGAATACGATCCTGCTCAAGTTCTGGTTCCTCGCGGTCGCGCTCGGGCTCGTGGTCTCGACGTGCCTCGGCCTCTGGATCGGGTTCAACCACGTGCGGCGCCGAAAGACGGCGCTGATCCTCTTCGCGATCGGCGCGGTGGTCCCGGTCGCCTTGCTGCTGATCTGAAGGCCCGAGCTTCCGGCCGCCGACGCGCTCCGGCGGCGGCGCTATTGGCTCTCGACCGGCTCGACCAGGAAATGGCGGCCGTCGGGGTCGTCGATCTCGACCACCCAGACGTCGGGATCGATGCGCGCCGCGCGCTCGATATAGGCGTCGAGCGCGGTCTCGTCCTTGCCGACCACCGGCTGCATCCAGATCATCTCGCCATCACGGCGCGTGGCCTGCGCATAGAGACGCGCTTCGCCCGAGCGACGGTTGACCTGCTTGACGAGGACAGAGCCGCCGCGTGCGTCGCCCTTGCGCGCGACCGTGGCGAACGCGCCGCCCTGGTGGGCGCGGCGGATCAGGGCGTAGACCCAGATGCTGGTGTCGAGCTGCAGAGTGGCGCGCCTTTCTGTCGCCTCGCCGGGTAACCTCGCCGAAAGCATGATCCGCGTACGGCTGGCGGCTCCTTCGGGAGTTCCATCATGGCGATCAGGGGGGGATGGGCGCAAGCCTTGGCGGCGGCGCTGGCGCTGACCGCGGCCGGCCCCGCGCTCGCCGCCACGGCGGCCGACCTCTTCTACGAGCGCGCCTTGATGAGCGCCGCCGACGCCAGTTGCCACCTCTTCCAGCCAGACGTTTCCGCCGCGCTCGCCGCGTCGCTGGCTCAGGCGCGCGGCGCCGCGCTGCGTTCCGGCGCGGACCCCGCCAGTCTCGATGCGCTGGCCGCCAGGGCGAGCGCCGCGGCGGCCGGCGCGGGTTGCGGCTCGCCCAGCATCACCGCTGCGGCCGCGCGCGTTCGTGACGCCTTCGCCGGCTACGCGCATCTCGACCAGATGGAGTTCCCGGGGGAGCTCGACAGCTGGACCGCCTTGCGGCCGGCCGACGACGGCGTCGCTCACTGGCGGGTGGTCCAGAATGACCGCTTCGGGTGGAACGAGCTGAAGTTCGGCGTAGCCGGCCGCGGCGAGGCGCGCGCCCTGATGGCGGTGGCCGAGTTCGCCGACGGCGCCCGCCCGTACGGGGCCCGTCTCGTCATGCGCGACGCCTCGCTCACCACCGGCCCGTTCCTCGATCCGGGTCAGGCCGATGTGAACGGACGGATCCCGATCGCCGACCGCTTGCCGCCGCGCGCCGCGACGCGGGTGTTCAACGCCGAGGCGATGAGCCCGGCCGGGTCGGACCTCGCGGGGCGGGACCGCGCCGGCGCCTGGGCGTTCCGCTTCCCGGAGGCGGCGATCGATGCGCTGCAGGCGCTCGATCCGCGTGAGGCGGTGGCGGTGGAGTTCCTGTTGCCGGGCGACGAGGGCGTTCGCACCGCCTACATCGAGGTCGGCGATTTCGCGGCCGCCCGCGCATTCGCCGAGATCGCTCAGCGATGAGGCTTGAACGCGATCACGTTGTCCCCGTGCGCGGCCAGCCGCTCCTGCGGCGGCGGCGATAGCGGCGGGGGAGCCGGCGCCGGCGACTGAGGCGTGTGCTCGGCGCTGGCGTCCATCACCGGCAGGCGTACGGTCACTACGGTACCCTCGCCGAGCACGCTGTTCAGCGTCATCGCGCCGCCGTGGAGCTCGGCGAACGCGCGCACCAACGATAGCCCGAGGCCAGTGCCGCGCTGGCGCTGTTCCGGCCCGCCCGCCTGCTCGTACGGCCGCCCCAGTCGCTCGAGGTCGGCGGCGGCGATGCCGACCCCGGTGTCGGCGACGATCAGCTCCAGCATGGGCCCCTTGGCCCGCGCGAGCACGTTCACCTGACCCCCAGCCGGCGTGAACTTCAGGGCGTTCGAGACGAGGTTGAGCACGATCTGCTTCAGCGCGCGGCGGTCGGCGTTCACGTCCAGCGGCGTCGGCGGCAGCACGCCGCGCAGCGCGATCTTCGCCGTATCAGCCTGCACGCGGGTGAGGCGCAGCGCCGCAGAGACCGCTTCGCGCGCATCGAACGATTCCAGCGACAGCTCGTAGCGATCGGCTTCGATCTTCGACATGTCGAGCACGTCGTTGATCAGATCGAGGAGATGGCCGCCGGACTCGTGGATCAGTCCTGCGTACTCGGCGTAGCGTTCCGGCAACGGTCCGAAGAGGCGGGAGCGCATGATGTCGGAGAAGCCGATGATCGCGTTGAGCGGCGTCCTGAGCTCGTGGCTCATGTTGGCGAGGAAGCGCGACTTGGCGAGCGCCAGATTCTCGGCGTCGGCCCTGGCCTGCTCGAGCCAGGCCTCGTAGGCGCGCTCGCGGCTGGCGTCGCGGACCAGCGCCACGGTCTCGCCCCGTTGGAGGGCGCGCAACTCCACCGCAAGGAACCGGTCGGGCGCCAAGGGCGGCGCAAAGCCGACGCTCGCCGCGCCTGTCTCGCCGACGATCCGCAGCGCGGCCCGGGCGGCGTCACGGTGCGCCTCGCCGGCAAGGTTCTCGAACGGACGCCCGATCAGCTTCGCATCGCCGTCCTCCGGCGCGCCGCAGAACACCTCGCGGACCACCCCCTCGGCGTCGAGGCGCATCAGAAGGAAAGGCTCTGCTTCGAGCAGCGTCTTCAACCGGGCCGCCTCGCCGGCATGGTTGGCTTCGCGCGCCGCCGCCGTCGCGGCCGCAAGCTGAAGGGCGGCCGCGAAGCCGATCGCGGCGAAAGCGACTGCAACGAGCGCGACCCAGGTCCCTGCGGCGGCGGATGGCAAATCAACGCCGGCGAT
>JAKAZA010000131.1 GCA_021816155.1 Pseudomonadota bacterium
GGACGCCGGTCGCCGTCGCCGTGCCGGCCGCCGTCGGCGGCGGCGCCGCAGAGGAGGTGGTCGCACCCGGGCCGCCGGTCCCGGACTCCCACGAGCGGCTCCGGCTGCGCTTCGGCCACTGGGTGGTGGTCACCGGCGCGGGCTTGCCGTCGGCCACGCTCGCACAGGCCCAGCACGGCGTGAACATCGGCGCCGAGGCCACGCTGATCTCCATCATCTGCGCGACCCTGCTGGGCGCCACGCTCTCGGCCTGGCGGCTGCTGCGCCCCGCGGGAACGAGCGGCGGGCGCGCCGCGACGGGCGCCTAGCGGGCTGGCGTTCCCGACCGCGGCCTCCTATGATCGGCCCGTCCGCGTGACTGGCGAAGGGTGGATCACCACCGGGGAGCGCGGGCCAAGCTGAAGCCGCACGCCTGGGCGCCCTCTAGCAATGGAGCACGCCGTGCCTGCGCCCGCTTTCCCGCCATCTCCCGACCTCGTTCCCGTCCGTCGCGCGCTGATTTCGGTCTCCGACAAGACGGGCCTCGTCGAGGCCGCGCAGGCGCTCGCCGCCGCCGGCGTTGAGCTCGTCTCAACCGGTGGGACGCGCGCCGCCATCGCCGCGGCAGGGCTGCCGGTGAAGGACGTCTCGGACCTCACCGGCTTTCCGGAAATGATGGACGGGCGGGTGAAGACCCTGCACCCCGTGGTCCACGGCGGCCTGCTCGGCGTGCGCGACGCGCCCCAGCACGCCGCCGCCATGGCCGAGTACGGCATCGGGCCAATCGACCTGCTGTACGTGAACCTCTACCCGTTCGAGGCCACCGTCGCCGCCGGCGGCGATTTCGCGACCTGCGTCGAGAATATCGACATCGGAGGGCCGGCGATGATCCGCTCGGCGGCCAAGAACCACGGCTACGTCGCCGTCTGCACCGCCCCGGAGGACATGGCCGAAGCGCTCGCGGCCATCCGGGAGGGCGGCACCACGCTGGCCCTGCGTCGCAAGCTCGCCGCCCGCGCCTTCGCACGCACCGCGGCCTACGACGCGGCCATTTCGACGTGGTTCGCGGGCGAGGTGGGCGAGGCGTGGCCTGCCCGCAAGGCGATCGCCGGCGAGCTGAAGCAGACCATGCGCTACGGCGAGAACCCGCACCAAGCCGCCGCGCTCTACGTGTTCCCGAACCCTCGCCCGGGCGTCGCCACGGCGCGCCAGCTGCAGGGCAAGGAACTGAGCTACAACAACATCAACGACACCGACGCAGCCGTCGAACTGGTGGCCGAGTTCGATCCCGCGGCCAGCGCGGCGGTGGCGATCATCAAGCACGCCAATCCCTGCGGCGTGGCGCTGGGGCCGGACCTGAAGACGGCATACCTGCGCGCGCTCGAGTGCGACCCGGTCTCGGCCTATGGCGGCATCGTCGCGGTCAACCGGCGGCTGGACGCGGAGGCGGCCGCGGAGATCAGCAAGATCTTCACCGAGGTCGTGATCGCCCCGGACGCCGACGACGACGCCGTCGCCCGCTTCCGCCGCCGCCGCGACCTGCGGCTCCTGGTGACCGGCGCCCTGCCCGATCCGCTAGCCAGAGGGCAGACGTTCAAGTCCGTGGCCGGCGGCTTCCTCGTCCAGTCGCGCGACGACGCGCGCCTGACGGCGGCCGACCTGAAGATCGTGACGAAGCGCCAGCCGACGGAAACTGAGCTGCGCGACATGTTGTTCGCCTTCACCGTCGCCAAGCACGTGAAGTCCAACGCCATAGTCTACGCCAGGGACGGCCAGACGGCGGGCATCGGCGCCGGCCAGATGAACCGACGCGACTCGGCCCGCATCGCCGCCATCCGCGCGGCCGAGGCGGCGGAGGCCGCAGGCCTGCCGGCTTCGCTGGCCAAAGGCGCGGCCTGCGCCTCGGACGCCTTCTTCCCCTTCCCCGACGGCCTGCTGCAGGCGGTCGAGGCCGGGGCCACGGCGGTGATCCAGCCGGGAGGTTCGATCCGCGACGACGAGGTGATCGCCGCCGCCGACGAGGCCGGGATCACGATGGCGCTCACAGGCGTCCGCGTATTCCGTCACTGAGCGGCCGGCGACGGCTGCGCCGGCCCGTCAGCCGAACAGGTCGGTCCTCTCGCCGGCCGACGCCGGGCGCGGAGCGCCGTTGGCGCGGCTCAGCAGGAACAGCGCCGATTCGGGGCGCCAGTTCTCCAGCGGGTGCTTGGGATCGATCGGGCGCGCGGGGCGGCCGTTGGCGAGCGCCGCGCACGCCTCGATGCGCAGATCGAGGTCGTCGCAGAGCTCGGTGAAGTCGCGCACGGTGCACAGGTGGATGTTGCCGGTCGCCCACCACGGGGTCGGCAGCGCGTGGGTCAGCGGCATCCGCCCCCCGACCAGCAGGTCGAGGCGCACCCGCCAATGCCCGAAATTAGGCAGCGAGACGATGGCGCGCTCGGCGATGCGGAGCAGTTCGGCGAGCACGTGCCGCGGCTGGCGCACCTGCGGCAGCGTCTGCGACAAAACGGCGTAGTCGAAGGCCCTGGCCGGGAAATAGTCGAGGTCGCTGTCCGCGTCGCCCTGCACCACCGCCAGGCCCCGCGCCATGCACGCGGAGACGCCTTCGGGACTGATCTCGAGCCCGCGCCCGTCGACACCCTTCTCGCGGGCGAGCAGCTCGAGAAGCTCTCCCTCGCCGCACCCGACGTCCAGCACCCTGGAGCCTGGCCGCACGAGTCGGAGGATCTCGCGAAAGTCCTCGCGGCCGCTCAAGTCAGGCCCCGCGCCACGGCGGCGCTGGTCATGAAGCCCTCGAGCGCGGCGTGCAGCGCCGGCTCCTCTAGGAAGAACGCATCATGCCCCTTGTCGGTCTCGATCTCGACGAAGCTCGCCCGTGCGCCCGCCGCGTTCAGCGCCCGCACGATCTGCCGGCTCTCCGCGGTCGGATAGAGCCAGTCGGACGAGAACGAGAACACGCAGAAGCGCACGTCGCGCGCCCGCCTGAACGCCTGGGCGAGGTTGCCCTCATGCGCGGCCGCGAGGTCGAAATAGTCCAGCGCCCGGGTGATGTAGAGGTAGGAGTTGGCGTCGAAACGGTCGACGAACACCTGCCCCTGGTGCCGCAGGTAGCTCTCCACCTGGAAGTCGGCGTCAAAGCCCCACGAGAGGCCGTCGCGCTGGAGTTCGCGCCCGAACTTGCGCTGCAGCGCGGCCTCGGAGAGGTAGGTGATGTGCGCCGCCATGCGGGCCACGGCGAGGCCCTTCTCGGGACGCACGCCGGCTTTCGCATAGTCGCCAGCGCGCCAGTCGGGGTCCGCCATGATCGCCTGGCGGCCGACCTCGTGGAACGCGATGTTCTGCGCCGAATGGCGCGGCGCGGCGCCGATCACCACGGCGGAGAACAGCCGCTCGGGGTAGTCCGACGCCCATTGCAGCGCCTGCATGCCCCCCATCGAGCCGCCCACCACGGCGAAAAGCTGATCGATTCCCAGTGCGTCCAGCAGCACCGCCTGCGCCCGCACCATGTCCGCCACGGTCACGACCGGGAAAGACATCCCGTAGACCTCGCCTGAGGTCGGGTCGATGGACGAGGGGCCCGTCGTGCCGCTGCAGCCCGCAAGCACGTTCGAACAGATTACGAAGTATCGGTCGGTGTCCAGCGGACGGCCGGGTCCCACCACGCGAGCCCACCAGCCGTCCTTCCCGGTCTTCGGGTGGCGGGCGCTGGCGTGCTGATCGAGCGTCAGCGGGTGGCAGACCAGCACGGCGTTGGAGCGGTCCGCATTCAGCCGGCCGTAGGTGCAGAAGGCCACCTCCAGCGAGGGGATCACCGCCCCGGAATCGAGCCGTAGCGGCGCGGCCGAGGTCAGCGTCGCGCCCGCGGCGCCTGCCTCAAGAAGTCCGCCCATCGTCTCCCCGTCGCTCATGGGGCGCCCTTGGAGCGCTTCGGAACACGCACTGTCAACGGTCATGCCAAGCGGATATGAGGGCGCAAGATGCGCCGACTTATCCTCTTCCGCCACGCTAAGGCCGAGCCGCGCGGGCCCGGCGAGGACGACTTCGACCGTCCGCTGGCCGAGCGCGGACGCGAGGACGCGGCTCTGATCGGTCGGGCGTTGGCGAAGCAGAACCTGATCCCGGACTATGCGCTGATCTCGCCGGCCCGCCGGACGGCCGAGACCTGGACCTGCTGTCGCGACAGCTTCCCGCGCCTCCGCGCCGAGCTGAACCGCGAACTCTACAACGCCGCCCCCGAGGACATCCGCGAGGCGATCGACGCGGTCGCCGACCGCTGCGACACGCTGATCGTGATCGGCCACAATCCTGGCCTGCACGAACTGGCGGTGGATCTCCTGGCGGAAGCCTCGGCTCCGCACGCCGACATCGAGCGGGTGGCCGCCCGCTTTCCGACCGCGACGGCCGCGGTCTACGAGATCGACCCGCTGGGCCGGGCCAGTCTCGACAGCCTGCTGCTGGCCAAGGACCTCGGCGGCGAGGGTGACGGCTGAACGCGATGCGGATCTACAAGATCCTTGCGGCCTCGGAGTGGGCGGCGGCGCGCGCGGCCGGCCGCTTCGAAGGCTCGGCGGTCGACGCGCGGGACGGCTTCATTCATTTCTCGACGGCCGCGCAGGCGCAGGAGACGGCGCGGCGTCACTTCGCCGGCCAGACCGGGCTCGTGGTGCTCGCTGTGGACGCCCGGCGGCTCGGCGGCGCGTTGAAATGGGAGCCGTCGCGCGGCGGAGACCTCTTCCCGCATCTCCACGGCGCGCTGGCCTGCGAGCTGGTCGAAGCGGTCGCCGACGCGCCGCTGAACGCCGACGGGATTCCCCAGCTGGGCGATCTGGCGCCGTGAAGGGCGCGCGCCTATGACGGTCCACGACGCCCTCGCGCATCTTCTGCAGGCGTTCGACCCGGAGGACGCCCATCGCGCCGCTGTCGTCGGCCTGAAGTTGGGGCTCGGTCCGCGCGCCGACGCCGATGACCCGCCGCTGGCGACCACTCTGGCGGGGCTCTCGCTGCCGAATCCCGTCGGCCTCGCTGCGGGCTTCGACAAGAACGCCGAGGCGCACCGCGCGCTCCTGGCGGCCGGCTTCGGCTTCGTGGAATGCGGCACGGTGACGCCGCTGCCGCAGCCGGGGAACCCGCGCCCGCGGCTGTTCCGGCTGTCGGAAGATCGGGCGGTGATCAACCGGATGGGCTTCAACAACCTCGGGCTGGAGCAGTTCGCAGAGAACCTGGCGAGGCGCGGACCGGGCGTCGTCGGCGCCAATGTCGGCGCCAACAAGGCCTCGCCCGACCGCATCGGCGACTACGTGACCGGACTGAAGCGGCTGTGGTCGCTGGCCGACTACTTCACCGTGAACGTCTCCTCGCCCAACACGCCGGGCCTTCGGGCGCTGCAAACCGGCGAGGCCCTGGCTGAGCTGCTCGGTCGCGTGGGCGAGGCGCGCGCCGTGCTCGCCGGCCGCAAGCCCGTTTTCCTGAAGGTCGCGCCGGACCTGGACGAGACGGAGATCGCCGCGATCGCCGACGCCGTCGCCGCGTCCGGTCTGGATGGCGTCGTCGTGAGCAACACGACGCTCTCGCGGCCGCAGACGCTGAGATCCCGCTGGCGCGGCGAAGCGGGAGGCCTCTCGGGCGCGCCGCTGATGGACCTGTCGACCCGCGTGTTGGCCCAGTTCCACGCCGCCGCGCGCGGCCGCTTCGCGCTGATTGGCGCAGGCGGGGTCGCCTCGGGCGCGGACGCCTATGCGAAGATCCGCGCCGGCGCGGCTGCGGTGCAGCTCTATTCGGCGCTGGCCTATGACGGTCCCGGCCTCGTGAGCCGCATCCGGCGCGATCTGGCCGCGCGTTTGAACGCCGACGGGTTCACGACCGTCGCCAGCGCCGTAGGAGCGACATGAACGACACCCCCGCGCCCCCGCGGCGACGCCGCTGGCTGCGCGCCGCGCCGATGCTCGTCATCGGCGTCCTTTTCGTCGCTCTCCTGGCTTCGGGACAGCTGAAGCGTCTGTCGCTCGACAGCCTCGCCCAGCACCGCGCTGCGTTGACCGCGTTCGTCGCTTCCCACCCGCTCGGCAGCCTCGCCGCCTACTTGGGGACCTACCTCGTGATCATCGCGGCCTGCGTGCCGGGACCGGCGGTGATGAGCGTCGCCGGCGGGTTGCTCTTCGGGACGGCGATCGGAGGGGTCGCGGCGCTGGCGGCGATGACCGCCGGCGGCGTCGTGGTGTTCCTCGCCTGCCGCACCGCCTTCGGTGACTGGGCCGCCCACCGGGCCGGCGCGGCGATCGCGCGCATCGAAGCCGGATTCGCGCGCGACGCATTCGCCTATCTGCTGGCGTTGCGGCTGATGCCCGTGGCGCCGTTCTTCATGGTCAATCTCGCGGCCGGATTGGCGCGAGTGCGGCTGACGACGTTCGTCCTGGCCACAGCGATCGGCGCAGCGCCCTCGGCCTTCGTGCTGGCGGGGCTGGGCGCGGGGCTCGACAGCGTGATCCGCCACCACGAGCGGCTCGACGCCAGCCTCCTGGCGCGCCCGGACATCGCCATCCCGCTCGCGGCGCTGGCCACGCTTGCATTGGCGCCGCCGGCGTGGCGCCTGTGGCGGGCGACGCGGAGGCGGGCGCGCGTCTGAAGAGGGTTTCGTTGCTCGGAACGGCCGCCTCAAGTAACGGAGCCCTATGGCGGACGCCGAGCCTCTGTCCGACCCACCCGCGCACCGGCGCCGCCGTTTCTATCTGCCCGGTGGCCTCTCGTCACGATTGCTGCTCGCCACAGCGCTGGTGGTCGTTGTCGCCAACCTGCTCACCATCCCGGTGCTGCTGGCGAGCCGGCAACGCGAGTGGCTGAGCGATCGGATCGCGGCCGGCGAGTCCGCGTCGTTCGTGGTCAACGCCGCGCCTTCCGGCCGAGTCAATGAACAGCTGAAGACCAAGATCCTGGCCAGCGCAGGGCTGGCCGCGGTGGGCATGGAGACCGACGGCGTCTATCGCGTTGTGCTCCGCGCGGCCCACATGCCCAAGACCGTGTACCGCATCGACCTGCGCGAGCGGGACTTCCTTTCGGAGCTCGTCGAGCCGATGGAGACGCTGTTCGGCGGCGGCGATCGGATGGTGCTGATCTTCGACCGGCCGCATTACACCTCCGGCCAGCTGGTCTGGGTGCTGGTGCCCGACGCGCCGCTCAGCAAGATCCTGCTCGCCACGCTGCGCGAGTTGCTGATCGGCGGCCTCCTCACATCGATCATGGCTGGGATCATCGTCTACCTGTCGCTGAACTTCCTCCTGGTGCGGCCAATGCAGCGGATCACTCGCTCGATGGAGCGTTTCCGCGCCAATCCCGACGATCCGACGGCGCGGCTCACGCCCTCGGGACGCAACGACGAGATCGGCCGCGCCGAGACCGAGCTGGACCTGATGCAGGCGGACCTGCGGGCCGCGCTGGCTTCACGCGCCAGGCTGGCCGCCCTGGGCGAAGGCGTGGCCAAGATCAATCACGAGATGCGCAACATGCTGACGAGCGCCCAGCTTGCATCCGAGCGCCTCGCCGCGTCACCCGATCCCGTAGTCGCGCGCACGCTGCCCAGGCTGGAGCGGGCGCTCGACCGCGCTGTGAGGCTGGCCGCCGACGTGCTGACGTTCGGTCGCAGCGTCGAGCCCTCGCCCGCCCCCCGACCGACGCCCCTGCGCGCAGCGGCGGAAGCGGCCGCCGAGGATGCGCAGCTGGCCACCGGTGGAGTGGCGCTCGCCCTCGACGTCGATGACCGCGCGCAGGTTCTGGCCGACCCGGACCAGCTTCACCGGATCCTGGTCAACCTGATGCGCAACGCCCGCGAGGCGATCGACGCCGACCCACCCAGGAGCGGGAAAGGCGCGGTGACGGTGAGCCTCAGAGTCAGGGACGGCTTCAGCGTCGTGCGCGTGGCGGACGACGGGCCGGGGCTGCCGGAACGCGCCAAGGCCAACCTTTTCCAGCCGTTCCTCGGATCGGCGCGGCGCGACGGCACAGGCCTCGGCCTTTCCATCGCGCGGGAGCTCGCCCAGGCGCACGGCGGCGACCTGACGCTGGCCGAATCCGGGCCCAGCGGGGCGGCGTTCGACCTGCGGCTGCCGGGCGCGCCCGAGCCGCTGCCGAATTCCGCCGGCGCCGAGGCGCGCGCCTAGGCGGCCAATCCCGCCGCTTGGATCATGTCACGCACCTGGGCGAGACCGCCGGGCGTGGCGGCAAGCTCGGCGCGGGCGGAGTCGCTGCGCAGCAGCTTCATGGCGGCGGTGCGGGCGCGGTCGGCGGCCGGGCCGAGCGGCGCGGCCTCGCCCATGGCGATCCTGAGGAGCAGGCTGAGCCTGTGCGTCACCGGCGCGTGAGCCTGCACGAGCGCCTGGGTGAGCTTCGCGTCGGCCTCGACGAGGCCGCCGACGTCGCCGAGCTTGGCCTGGATCTGCGCCATGTCGGAGGCGTCGAGCCCAGCCCGCCCGGCGGCTCGTTGCATGGCGGCCAGCAGCGCCAGCCGCTGCGCGGCGGTCTCCGGGCCCGAGCGCAGCTCCTTCTCGAAGCGCAGCTGTCCGATGTGCGAGGCGAGGTAGCGCGCCGCCTGACGCTTGTTCGCGCCGCCGACCACGTTCTCGCAGAGCCAGATCAGAAGATCAGCCTCCTCGCGGGCGGAGCGCTCCTGACCCAGAAGCGCGGCGACGAACTCCGAGCTCACGAGCGTGCGCGAGCGGGCGGCGAACGCCTCCTGCACGTTCTCGAGTGGCATCAGTTGCCCGGCGGCCGCCGTCAGCGCCATGCCGAGCGCCCGCAACAGCTCGATCTCGTCGCGGGGACTCGACGGGCGGAGCCGCCGTGGCCCGATCAGTTCGCGCAGCACACGACGCCCGACCGCTGCGCGGCACGCGGCGAAGGGCTCCTGCGAGAGCCACTCCGAAAGGCGCGTCGCCGCGCCGGTCAGCGGCGGCAGGCTCTCGGCCACGCGCGGCTCGATCGCCACCAGCGCCGCCACCGCGTTGCACGCGGCGAGCCGCGTCATGCCCGCCAGCTGTCCGCCGATATCCAGGTCCGCGCCCAGCAGCTCGACAAGTCCGGCGCGCGACTCGAGGATCTCCGACAGAGGCTGCTCGAGCACATCGAACGCCAGCCCCCGGCCAAGCCCGTCGCGGGGCGCGGCGGCGGCGAGGTCCAGGAGGCGCATCACCTTGCCGGACCAGCCGCCAGCGCCCGCGATGTGCGCGGCCACGCCCGCGCCGACGAGGTAGCCGGCGTCCGGCTCATCGGCCAGACGCTCGACGGCCGCCGCGAAGCCTTCCTTGGCGAAATCCGGGAAGCGCCCCTTCCGGCTATCGGAGATCACTCGCGTGATCGCTCGCTCGATGAGCTTCTGGAAGGTCCGGATCAGCTCGTGGACCGAGGTGTTCCGCGCCTGCGCCTCCGGAACGGCGATCTTCTGCACCGCGTGCTGCAGCTCGTTGCCGGCGGCGTCGAGCTTCTCGACGAGGTCGGCGCGGTGCAGCAGTTCGAACGGCGTCGCCTGGTTGCGGGTGAGCCAGCCTTCCAGCAGCCGTCCGATCCGGTCGCGGGCGTGGACGGTGTAGAGGTCTTCCGGCGTGACGCAGAGCGGCTGCCGCTCCTCGACGATCTTTGTCTTGCGCCCGGCATCGACCTTGCCTTTCGACAGGATGCTGACGCTCATGAACTCGCGCGTCTCGGGATCGAGCGTTTCCTTGCTCACGCGGACCGCCGCGACGCGGCCCTCCGCGAACAGCGTCTCGGCAGCCTCGACGACCTGGGCGCGGTTCTCGCCCGCCATCTCGAGCTTCCACGGCGCGCCTGGCGCGTTCCGCACGAAAAGCTCGTAGTGGACCTGCTGATCCATCATTGGTCGGTCCCAAGAGTGGCAAGGAACAGGAACCTCGCCGATCAGCCTTAAGAGCCCCTTGAGAGGCTCTTGTTTTTCGCGCCCGTGCGCCCAATTGGCGCCATGGACCGCCGCCATTGGTCGGGGGTGGCCGTCTGCAAGGGAACGGGCCGGTATTGACTTGTCAGGGGCAGCGCCGTCTTGAGCCGAGTGTCTCGCGGCGGACCGGACGACAGCGTCGCGCGTTTTGTCGCACTGACCACATCTGAAGAAGACACTGGATGGCGAAGATCACTTTGGTAGACGACGACGAGAACATCGTCGCGTCGGTCTCGCTGGCTCTCGAGAGCCACGGACACACCGTCAAGGCGTGCTACGATGGCGCCAGCGGCCTGGCGTCGCTGGAGAGCGACCCGCCGGACCTGGCCATCCTTGACGTCAAGATGCCGCGGATGGACGGCATGGAAGTGCTGCGGCGGCTGCGCCAGTCGTCCGAGCTGCCGGTGATCATGCTGACCTCGAAGGACGAGGAGATCGACGAGATCCTCGGCTTCAACCTCGGCGCCGACGACTACATCCACAAGCCGTTCAGCCAGCGCCTGCTGCTGGAGCGGGTC
>JAKAZA010000013.1 GCA_021816155.1 Pseudomonadota bacterium
CGAGCATCCGTACGACGTGCGCTCCGCCAGCCAGCCGTCGGCACTCGCTGATGAAAGCATCGAGGTCGAACATCGCAGGTCCTCCCGGTCTCCGCCATGCTCAGCGTACCACCGGCGCGGGACCGGCGAAACGAGCGAACCCTACTGCCGCGCCATCTCGGCCCGCACATTGGCGCGGGTCTCGCCGGGCGGTCGCGCCTGAGGCACCTCGAACACGACCTCGTCGATCCGCCCCGGATAGGCGAACGGCGCGTGGTAGTCGTCGTTCACCGGGGCGAGGCTCCGGCCCAGGTCCATGCCGGTGGACGAGACCATGAACATCAGGCGCGGGATCGCCGCTTCGCCCGTCTTGCGGCCGTCGACGAAGATCTCCGCCTGCGCGCCGACGTCCTGGCGGTCCACCTTCAATTCCACGCGGTGGCGCCCCGGCGTCAGCGCCTCGCCCGCCACGAGCCGCGTATGCTCGTGGAAGAAGTTGTAGTCGAAGGTCAGACGCCCGTCCTTGACGTAGAGCGCGTAGCCGCTGTTGCGGCTCCCGCGCGCCACCAGAGCGCCGTCGCCCCCGGCCTCGGGATGCGTGAGGTCGATCGTCGTGGTCCAGCCGCGCGCCGCGGTCGGGCAGGCGTCGGCCACGATGTGCGAGATCGGCGGGCGGTAGACGAAGCGCGTCCGCGAGGTCGGCCGGCCGGGGCGTGGCGCCGTGCGGAAAAGCTGCGCTGCGTTGCGGTCGTCGAGCGGCAGCACGCCGTGACGCTCGGCCTCCTCCCACCAGGCCTCGACGAGCGCTTTGAGCTTGTCTGGGTGGCCTTCGGCCAGGTCGACGCACTCCGAGAAGTCCTCGGACAGGCGGTAGAGCTCCCATCGGTCGTCGTCGAACGGAGTCCCTGGCTCATGGTGGGTCACCGCCTTCCAGCCGTCCTGGACGACGCCGCGGTGGCCAAGCATCTCGAAGTACTGCGTTCCGCGCTCGATCTTCGCGTCCGGTTCGCCGAACGCCGCCTTCAGGCTGACCCCATGCACCGGCATCTGCGGCGCGCCGCCGACCACGTCCGGCGCGGCGACGCCCACCGCGTCGAGCACCGTGGGCGCGATGTCGATCGCATGGCAGAACTGGCGGCGAAGCTCGCCGCGCGCCGCCACGCCGGCCGGCCAGCTGACGATCAGCGGGTCGCGCACGCCGCCGCCGTGGGTGTTCTGCTTGTACCACTTCAGCGGGGTGTTGCCGGCCTGGGCCCAGCCCCAGGGGATGTTGCAGTGGCTGTCCGGTCCGCCGATGTCATCGAGGCGCCGGACCGCCTCGTCCGGGTTCTCGCGCATGCCGTTGAACCACTTCATCTCGTCGAGCACGCCGGTGGCGCCGCCCTCCTGGCTGGCGCCGTTGTCGGAAAGCAGGACGAAAAGCGTGTTGTCCCAGCGGCCGATCCGCTGCAGGAACTCGATCAGCCGCCCCACCTGCGTATCCGTGTGCTCGAGCATGGCCGCGAACGCCTCCTGGAGGCGGCAGGCGAAGGCCTTCTCGTTTGCCGAGAGCTGGTCCCAGGGCTTCACGCCCGGGTTGTGCGGCGCGAGTTGCGTGTCCGTCGGCACGATCCCCATCGCCTTCTGGCGGGCGAACCACTCCTCGCGCGCGGCGTCCCAGCCGGCGTCGAACTTGCCGCGCCATTTCTTCAAGTATTCCGCGGGCGCCTGGTGCGGCGAATGCATTGCTCCGAACGCCAGGTACAGGAAGAACGGGCGCTCGGGCACGAGCGAGGTCACGTCGCGGATCATGCCCATTGCGCGGTCGGTCACGTCCTCCGAGAAATGGTAGCCGTCGTGGTGCGGCGGATCCACGAAGTGGTTGTCGTGCGTCAGTTCGGGATGGAACTGGTCGGTCTCGCCTTGCAGGAAGCCGTAGTAGCGGTCGAAGCCCTTCTGGAGAGGCCAGTTGTGGAAAGGCCCGGCTGCGGTGCACTCGTGCATCGGCGCCATGTGCCACTTGCCGGCGGCGAAGGTGGCGTAACCTTGTTCGCGGAGAATCTCCGCCAGCGTGGCCGCCGACTTCGGGATCGATCCGCGCATGTTGGGAAAGCCGGTGTCCATGTTGGAGACCGCCCGCATGCCGACCGCGTGGTGGTTGCGCCCCGTCAGCAGGCAGGCCCTGGTCGGCGAGCAGAGCGCGGTGGTGTGGAAGCCGGTGAAGCGCAGGCCCCCCGCGGCCAGCCGGTCCATGTTGGGGGTCGCGATGGTCGAGCCGTAGCAGCCGAGGTGCGCGAAGCCGGTGTCATCCAGCACCACGATCACGACGTCGGGCGCCCCCGCCTTCAGCTTCGGCGCCGGCCACCATGGCTGCGAGTCCGCGACGGTGCGTCCGATGACGCCCTGGAAGTCCTCGCCTGCGGGGGTCTTCACGGCCATGGCGCTGCTCCTGTTTATGGCATGCTGCGTGTCAAATCGATCCCGCCAGGAGTCAAGCCCGGAGCAGCGGCGTCCTGCTGGGCGCGCGTCGCGCCGGGCCTCTCCACCTACTGAACCGCTGCGCTCGGCCTGGCCGCGACCCGCTCCTTCCAGGCGACGATGTTCTTGTTCGCGGGGTCGAGCGGCTGGCCGACCTGGGCGCCGAACTCGACGAACACGAAGAGCAGGATGTCGGCCAGCGTGAAGCGGTCGCCGACCACCCACTGGCGTCCGGCCATCAGGCCGTCGAGCCAGCTGAGCTTCTCGCGTGCGATCGCCTTCAGGTCGTCGGCGGCCTGCGGAATCACGTGGATGCGGCTCTCGAACAGGCGCAGGCCCTCGGCGAAGCGGAAGCCGTTCGCCATCGGCTCGCAGACGTTGAGGTCGATCCGCCGCATCCACATCCGAGTGATCCCGCGCTCCTCGGCGTTGGAGCCGATCAGCGGCGGGGTCGGGCGGATTTCGTCGAGGTATTCGCAGATCGGCAGGATCTCGCAGAGCACCACGCCATCGTCGAGTTCCAGCGCCGGCATCTGCCCGGCCGGGTTCTTCGACATGTAAGGCGCTTGGCGGTTCTCGCCCGCCATCAGGTTGACCTCGACCCGGGGGATGTCGAGGCCCTTCTCGGCCATGAACATCTTCACCACCCGCGGGTTCGGGCCGACGGAATTATAGAACTTCATGGCGGGGTGCTCCTGCTGCTTGACGCCGGGGGCGCCTTCGGGCCCATGCGCGGCGGCGTGAAGGAACAGGGCCATGGCCGGCTTGGCAAGCATGACCGCGCGGAAGGCGCGCCGGGCTCTCGCCCCGGCGGCGGCTCACGCCGCACGCGCGTCGGCCCTGGCGACCGTCGTGGCGCTCGCCGCCTGTCAGCCGAAGCACGCCAGCCAGCATCCGCCGCAACCCGGCGACGAGGCCGTGGCCGTCGTCAATGGCCAGACGATCTGGGCCTCCGACGTGAAGCGCGAGGCGGTCTCCGAGGGGCTGATCGCCGAGGGGGATCCGCTCGATCCGGCGTCGGCTCAGTTCCGCCAGGTGCTCGACGAGGTGATCGACACCAAGGTGCTGGCCGCCGAGGCCATCGCCCGCCACCTGGACGCCGACCCGCTCGCGCAGCGTCGTCTCGCCGCCGCCCGCGATCGGGCGCTGGAGGACCTCATGATCGAGAGCGTCGTCAGCCGCGCCGTGACGCCGGCGGCGGAGAACGCGCTCTACCAGGACTTCCTGAGGAACCGCACGCCGACGGACGACCTTCGTCTGCGCCAGATCGTGGTGGCGGCCGAGCCCGACGCGGACGCGATCCGCAAGCAGCTGGCCGCCGGCGCCAACTTCGACGCGCTCGCCATGGAGCGCTCGATCGACGCGGCCTCGCGCTTCAAGGGCGGCGACATCGGCGAGGTGGCGCTCGATACGCTGCCGCAGCCGCTGGCCGCGGCGCTGCGCAACGCCAAGCCCGGCGACGTGGTCGGGCCGGTCAGGGTGGACGCCGGCTGGGCGGTGATCCGCATCGACGACCGACATCCGGAACCTGCGCCGTCTCTCGACGAGGTCAAGCCGCAGCTGATCCGATTCCTGACCTACGACCGGATCAAGGACCTAGTGATGAAGCTGGAAGCCCACGCCAGGATCCAGCGTCTCCTGCCGCCGCCGCCCGATGTGCCCGGCGCCCCGATCGAACCCGCTTCGGCGCCGCCGCTTTCCGCGCCGGCCGCCGCCAACTCGGCCTCCAACAGCGTGCGGTGACGCCATGACCGATCCTTCCGCCTCGCCCGACGCCGGCCAGGCCGGCAAACCCGGCCTGAAGGTCAGCCCCAACGCGGTCCCGCTTCCGGCGATGGGAGAGATCGCCGGCGTCGAGCTCGCCGTCGGCCGCGCCGGCCTCTACAAGCACGAGCGCAACGACGTGCTGCTGATGCGCCTGGCCGAAGGAACCGCCTGCGCCGGCGTCTTCACGCGCCATGGCGTCGGTTCCGCGCCGGTCGACTGGTGCCGGCGGCAGCTCGCGGCGACGGGCGGCGAGGACATCCGCGCGCTCGTGGTCAACGCAGGCTGCGCCAACTCCTTCACCGGTCGCCCCGGCGCCGACGCTGCGCGCCGCGTCGCAGCGGCTGTCGCCGGCCGTCTGGGCTGCCGGCAAAGCCAGATCATGATGGCCTCCACGGGCGTGATCGGCGAGCTGTTGCCCGACGCCAGGATCACCGACCGCATTCCTGAGATCGCCGGTCGGCTCGGCCCGGTCGCCTGGAGCGAGGCGGCGCGGGCGATCATGACCACCGACACCTTCGCGAAGGGGGCGGTCGCCGAGGCCAAGATCGAAGGCGAGACCGTGCGCATCGCCGGCGTCGCCAAGGGCTCAGGGATGATCGCGCCGGACATGGCGACGATGCTCGCCTTTGTCGCCACCGACGCCGCCATTGCGCCGGCCGCGCTGCAGGCCCTGGCCAGCCGCTACACGCAAGCCACCTTCAACGCGGTGACGGTGGATGGCGACCGCTCCACCAACGACACCCTCTTGCTCTTCGCCACCGGTCGGTCCGCCGCGCCGCGCGTCAGCCGCGCCGGCGACCCGCGCCTCGCGGACTTCCGGGCCAAGCTCGAAGGCGTGTTGCTCGATCTCGCCCAGCAGCTGGTGCGCGACGGCGAGGGCGCGACGAAGTTCGTGAAGGTGACGGTCGCGGGCGCCCGTTCGGGCGCATCGGCGCGCAAGATCGCGCGCACCATCTGCGAGAGCCCGCTAGTCAAGACCGCCTTCGCCGGCGAGGACGCCAACTGGGGCCGGATCGTGATGGCGGTCGGCAGGGCCGACGAGCCGATCAACCGCGAGCGGCTGAGCGTGAGGTTCGGCGACCTCTGGGCCGCTCGCGACGGCCGCGTCGCGCCCGACTATTCGGAAGCCGCGATGAGCGCGTACATGAAGCGCCGCGAGCTGGAGGTCTCGGTGGATGTCGGCGTCGGCCGCGCGAGCGCGACGATGTGGACCTGCGACCTCACGCACGGGTACGTGTCGATCAACGGGGACTACCGCAGCTGACGGGCGGCTCGGCTTCAGAAGTAGTTCAGCACCACGCAGATCCGCTCTCCGGCCGTGATGGGCTCGACCCAATGGACGCGCTCGCCGGGGATGGTCACGAGCGCGTTGGTGGAGGGCGTGATGAAGTGCGGTGACCTGAGCTCTGCGTCGTCCAGGTCCGCGACCGCGAAGTCGCCGCCCTGCATGTCCCTGACCCGCGCATAGAAGACGCTGGTGCATACCGGCGGGTGGGGGATGCCGGCGTAGGAGTCCGTGTGCGGCTCCTGGTAGGTCGGCGTGTGCGGGTCGCCGAGCATTCGTACGGGGAAGATGGCCAGGAACGGCTTCGCGGGCACTGCGAAGCCGCAGGCGCGCACCCAGTGGAGCACCGGGCCGGCCAGCGTGTTGCGGATCGTGTCGAGGCTCGACGTGACGACGACGCCGCCCGGCCGCACCTGCAGCGTGCCGCCCCGCCCGAGCAGGCCCATCTCCTGCGAAGGGGCCCAGCTGTTCGAAAGCGCATCGAGCGCGCGCAGCACGCGCATCATCTCGGCCGGGGGCAGAAACGGACGCCGCACGGAGACGCCGGCCGGGAGCAAGCGCCCAGCCTCGGACGGCCCCCGCAAGGCGCCCGCCCTGTCCGTCTTGAGACCGTCCATGGACCGGAGATGAACCGGGACGGACGGCTGCGGATACTCCGGTGTCTCCCCTAAGTCTGTCTACGTAGACGATCTGGAGATTTGCCGGGCGTCGGCCATGAACGGGTAGCGCGCCGCGTCGAAGTCCCGCCACGCCGCTTGTGGTCCGAACGGCGCCGGCTCCGGATCGGGGCGGTCGACGCCGTCGGCCAGGTCGGCCAGCTTCACGGGCGCGCCGCCGGTCGCGATGGAGGCGTTGGCGGCGATCCCGACGAGAGCGGACCAGGCGCCGGCGCGGTCGTCGGCGGCGCGGCCATCGGGGTCCGGGGCGTGGCCGAAGAGGTGGGCGAGCATCAGCGCGTCGCCGCCGCCGTGGTCCCCGATCGCCTCCGGAATGCGAAGCTCGTACGCGCGGCCGAAGAGCGGCTGCACGACGAGCGTCGTCTCCTCCGGCGCGGCCGGTCGCGGTGGAGCGCCGTCCGGCTCGACGAACGGGCGCTCGGTCGTCTCCATGGTCAGCTCGCCTCGCTCTCCGTGGAAGACCACGCGGTAGCCCTCGCCGGGCGCGTAGGCGGAGAGCAGGTAGTTGACCACGACGTCGTTCTCGTAGGTGAGCGACGCGCGCATGGTGTCCCAGATGTCGATCTCGGACGCGAACACGCAGCGGTCGCGGAAGTAGCCGTCGTGGCCCTCGTTGGAGGCGTAGATCTCCCTCAGGGCGCGGCTGGCGCCGAGATCGAGCCTCACCCGGCAGCGCGCGAAGGCGGGGCAGGCGGCGCAGCGCTCTCCACGGTCGTGAAGGCCGAGGCCGTCGGCTGTCTCGGGGCGATAGAACGCGCGCCGCCCTTCCGCGCTGACCTCCCTGGCGGTCGAGCCCAGCCACCAGTTGATCAGGTCGAAGTGGTGCGTCGCCTTGTGCACCAGCAGGCCGCCGGAGTTGCGCATCAGACGGTGCCAGCGCCGAAAGTAGTCGGCGCCGTGGTGCGTATCCAGCCGCCACTCGAAGTTGACCGCGGTGATGCGGCCGATCGCGCCGCTCGCCAGCACCTGCTTGGCCAGGGTCCGGGCCGGCGAATAGCGGTAGTTGAAGCCGACCGTCACCCGCCGTCCGCTCGCCTTGCGGGCCGCAAGGATCCGGCGGCACGAAGCCGCGTCGACGGTTAGCGGCTTCTCGGTGATCACGTCGCGCCCCGCCTTGAGGGCCCGTACGATGTAGTCGGCGTGCGTGTAGTCGGGCGAGGTGACGATCACCGCATCGGCCTGCGTCTCGTCCAGCATCCGCTCGAAATCGCCGGCGGCGTAGGCCGCGGGCCGCACGTCCTGCCGAGCGGCGACTTCGACCGCCCGCGCGAGCCGGCCCCGGTTCGAGTCGCACAGCCCGACGAGGTCGCCGTACTGTCGGTGCGGTCCGGTCAGAGCAGTCAGGTAGAGATACGAGCGAACGCCCAGACCGACGAGGGCGTAGCGGCGTGCGCCGCTCACCGGAGTTGCAATCACCGACATCGCCTTCCTTCTCTCTCTGCGCCGCTGCCCGCGCGAAACTCGTTGAACGTCCGCCGCAAAGGCAGGCTAATCGACGCCCGTGCCTGATCCGCTCTTCATCTTCATGCTGACGCGCGGCGACGCAACCGTGCCGGATGCGGCCCGCGCCGCGGACGAGGCGATCGCCGCGGGCGTGCGCCATATCGGCTTCAAGGACGTCGGTGTGTCGGCGGGCGAGCTGAGGGCGCTCGCCGGGCGGCTCAGGGCCGCGGGCGTCACCGTCTACCTGGAGGTGGTCAGCCTCGACGAGGACGGCGAGCTGGCGTCGGCCGAGCTGGCGCGCGATCTCCGCGTCGACGTGCTGATGGGCGGCGTGCGGCCGCGAGCGGTGGCGCCCCGTCTGCGGCGAGCGCCCATCCGCTACTTTCCGTTCGCCGGACGTATCGCGGGCCATCCGAGCGCGCTGGCCGGATCGCAGGACGAGATCGTCGAAAGCGCACGCGAGGTCGCGGCGCTGCCCGGCGTCGACGGCCTTGACCTCCTGGCCTGGCGATCGGCCCACGATGGCGGCGACCTCGCCCGACGGGTCTGCGCGGCGGTCTCCAAGCCGGTCGTGGTCGCTGGCTCGGTGGACTGCGCCGATCGGGTCGCCGCGGTCCGCCGCGCCGGCGCCCATGCCTTCACAGTCGGCACGGCGGCGCTCGACGGTGTCTTCCCGGCCGGGGCGCCCGGGCTTGCTGGGCAGCTGACGGCGATCGCGGCGGCCGCGAGGTCGGGCGGCTGACCGACGGCTTCAGAACCCCCCGCCGCTCACCGTGATGCGCTCGTTGGTGATGTAGCGGGCGTCGTCCGAACACAGGAAGGCGATCGCAGCCGCGATGTCGTCGGGCGTGCACACGAAGCCGAACGGGGCGCTGGCGTCCCGGTCGCGGATGTCCGTGACGCCGAAGGTGGCCACCAGCTTGCGTCCCATGTCGGTGTCGACGAGGCCGGGCGCCACGATATTCACCCGCATGCCGTGGGCGCGCTCCTCCTTGGCGAGCGTGTGAGCCAGGGCCTCCACGCCTGCCTTGGTGATCGAGTAGAGCCCCATCCGTGGGCCCATCGACTGGGCTGCGACCGACGAGACCATGATCACGTCGCTGCGCGGCGCCTGGCGCATGTGCGGCACGAGCGCCCGGCAGAGATGGATGGGACCCCACAGGTTCACGCCCATCAGAAGTCGGTACTGATCGTCCGTCGCGCCGGTAATGGTCGGGCGGTCGACATGGCTGGAGCCCAGCCCCGCGTTGTTGATCAGCGCGTCGATCTGGCCGAAGTCGGCGATCGCCCGATCGCACATCGCGGCGACCGCGTCCGGGTCGGCGACGTCCGCCCGATAGGTTTCGGCGCGTACGCCGAACGCGCGCGCCTGCTCGGCGACCTCGCGCGCCGCCGCCTCGTTCCCGGCGTAGTTGATCGCTACGTTGGCGCCTTCGCGGGCGAAGCGCAGGCAGGTCGCCCGCCCGATCCCGCGACTGCCGCCGGTCACCAGCGCCGTGCGCCCGTCGAGTTTGCCCACCTGCTCGCTCCCCTGCTGTGCTTGCGAACCCGGATAGGGGCGGAGGCGGCGCCGTGGCAAGCGGGCGATGGCTCGGAGCATGGCCTTGCGCCGCGCCCGCGCGGAAGCGCAGACGATCGTGGCCCTGCGGTTCGGCGGCGCCGGAAGTCGGCGCGTTCGAAGCCTTCCGTCTGGGCGTTCACCGCATCAGCTGGTGCAGCACGACGGCGCTCGCCGAGGCGACGTTCAGCGAGTCCCAGCCCGCCGCCATCGGGATCGCCACCGTCCGGGCCCGCGCGAGCAGGTCCCCGCTCAGCCCATGGCCCTCCGCGCCGAACAGCGCGGCGACCCGCGGCGGCCGTTCGAGCGCAGCGACCGGCGTCGCGCCGGCGGGCGTGAGCGCCAGCGTCGCGAACCCCGCGCCTGTCAGCAGTTCCAGCGCGTCCTCGCCCGGCCCCAGCCGCGCGAACGGGACCCGCAGCGCGGCGCCGACGGAGACGCGGATGGCCTTCCGGTAGAGCGGGTCGCAGCAGCCAGCGTCCAGCAGCACCGCATCGGCGCCGAACGCGGCGGCGTTGCGGAAGAGGCCCCCCATGTTGTCGTGGTTGGAGATACCGAACAGCGCCACGATCAGGGCGCGCGGCGGCAGCGCGGCGACCAGCCCCGCCGCGCCGGGGTCGGCCGGCCGCACGCCGTGGGCCAGGATTCCGCGATGAATGTGGAAGCCGACGATGGCGTCCATCACCGCCTGGCTCGCGGCGAAGACCGGCGTCTCCTCGCCCGCTTCGGCGAGCAGAGGCTCCAGGCGGGCAAGCCGATTCTCCGCGACCATGATCGACGCCGCGCGGCAGCGCGACGCGCCCGAGAGCAGCACGCGCAGCACCACCTCGCCCTCGGCGATGAAGGCGCCCTCGCGTCCGGCGAGGTCCCGCTCGCGCATCGCGACATACGGCGCGACGCGCGGGTCGGCGGGGTCGACGATCGGAACGATGCGCGGCAACGGGACGCGCCTAGACGGCCACCTCCAGCGTCCTCAGCCCGCGGAAGAACGGCAGCGTGCGCCAGGCGGGCGGCGCCGCCGGATCCGCGAGGCGAAGGTCGGGGAAGCGCGCGAACAGCCTCGCCAGCGCGACCCGCGCCTCGAGCCGGGCGAGCGGCGCGCCCAGGCAGAGGTGGGCGCCGCCGCCGAAGGCGACGTGCGGGCTCTGTTTGCGGGTGATGTCGAACCGGTCGGGGGCTTCGAACACCTCGGGGTCGCGGTTGGCGCCGCGCAGCGAGAGCAGCATCGACTGGTGCGGGTGGATCGGGCAGCCGCGCACCGTGAGTTCGCGTGAGGCGATGCGGCCGGTGATGTCCACCGGCGGATCGTAGCGCAGCACCTCTTCGACAGCCGCGCCGATCAGGGCGGGGTCGGCGCGCAGCTTGGCGAGTTCGTCAGGATGCGTGAGCAGCAGCTGCACCGCGTTGCCGATCAGGTCGGTGGTGGTGAGATTGCCGGCCACCAGCAGGATGTTGAGGTTGGCGACCAGATCCTCGTCGGAGAGGTCGGCGCCGGCGGCCTGCGCCTGCACCATGTCGGTCACGAGATCGTCCTCCGGCTTCTTGCGCCGGGCGGCGATCATTTCGACCATGTGCTGGCGCAGCGCCGGGCCCGCGCGCTCCATGTGCGCCGTCTCCTCGGGCGTCCGCATCGGATTCAGCCCCTGCACCACGCCTTCCGACCAGTCGCGGAACTCGGCGAGGCGGGCGCGCGAGACGCCGAGGATGGCCGCGATCACGTCGATCGGCGCCATCACGGCGAACTCAGACATCAGGTCGAACGTGGAGCGGCCCTGGAGCTTGTCCAGCAGCCCGTCCACGATCTGCTCGACCTCGGGCCTGAAGCGCGCCGCGCGCTTGTAGAGCGCCTGCGCCAGCGGCGTGCGGATGCGGGCGTGGTCTGGATCGTCCATCAGCAGGATCGTCGGGTTGCGCCGCTCCTCGTCGGTCTGCTCGTCGAGCCCGCGCCGCGTCAGCACTGCGGCCGCCTCCGCCTTTTCGGGGCTCCGCCACAGCGTGAGGTCGGTCAGGATGCGGCGTACGTCCTCGTGGCGGCTGATGAAGAAGACGCCCGCCGCGTCGTCGCGCATCACAGGCCGGTGCGTCTGCAGGTCGTGCAGGATCGGATAGGGGTCGTCGCGGAACGCCGGGTTGAGTGGCGTCAGCGCCAGGACGGATTGCGGCGTGGGGGACGCGTCGTCGGGCATGGGGGCCTCGCGGATTTGGCGGCGCCGAACCTAGCGCCCATCCGGCGCCTCAACAATGAACGCCCGGGGCGCGAGCCGGGCCCGGCAAGCGGGGGCTTGCGCGAGCCGATAAGTTAGATATATCTCGTCTTAGACATATCGAACTTTCGGGAGCAGTCTTTTGCACTTCCATCACCACCGTCACCACCATCGCGAGGCCCGCGCCCGCGGGGAGTTCGGCTTCCACGGCCGCATGCATGGCCTCGGCCAGCGGCGCCGCGAGCGCGTATTCGACCAGGGCGACCTGCGTTACGTGATCCTGAAGCTGATCAGCGAGGCGCCGCGTCACGGCTATGAGATCATCAAGGCCATCGAGGACAAGGTCGGCGGCGCCTATTCGCCGAGCCCCGGGGTGATCTATCCCACCCTGACCCTGCTGGAGGAGCTGGGTTACGTCACGGTCGAGAGCGTGGAAGGCGGCAAGAAGCTCTATCGCCTGGCCGACGCCGGACAGGCCGCGCTCGAGGAGAAGAAGAGCGTCGTCGAGGCGATATTCCGACGGATGGCGGATATCCATGAGCGGTTCGAGGGGCCGAGCCCTCGCATCGCGCGCGCCATGCAGAACCTTGGCATGGCGATCGGCACCCGCATGCGCGCCGGGCCGGTCAGCGCCGAGCAGCTCGACACGATGATCGCGGCGATCGACGAGGCCGCCGGCAAAGTCGAGAAGGCCTGAGCCGCCGGGTCGTCGTCAGGACCTGGGCGAAGGTCGGAGGAGACCGGCCACCGTCCCGTCCAGCCACGCCAGAAGGTCGCCGACCACCTCGGCGCGGTTCGTTTCGTTCAGCATTTCGTGGCGGCCGCCAGGGTAGACCTTCAACGTCACCGCGAGGCCGGCCTCGCGGTAGGCGTCGACCAGCGGCGTCAGCGCCGTGAGGTTCAGATTGATTGGGTCGGCGTCGCCCACGAACACGTAGACCGGCAGCCCTTTCCTGACCTTGGCCAGCGCCTCGCCGGCCACCGGCCGTTCGCGCAGCGCCGCGAACGACGTCTGCGAGTCGGGCCTGAAGCGGATGCCGCAGAACGGGTCGGCCACATACTTGTCGACCTCCGCATCGTCGCGGGAGAGCCAGTCGTAGTCGGTGCGCGGGCTCTTGTAGCCCGCGTTCGGGCCGCCAGCGGCCCGAGGTCCCGGCCCGCGCGTGCCCGACAGCACGAGCGCGTCGATCAGGGCGGCGTGGTCCGGCAGCCAGGCCTGGGCGAACATCGCGCCCATCGAGTGCCCGAACAGGATCAACGGCAGGCCGCTCTCGCGCTGGCGGATCAGCCGCGCCAGCACAGCCATGTCATCCACGGCTGCGGGGGCCCCGCCGGGCCCGAAGTCTCCGAGTGAAGTCATGCCTGAGGTCAGCCCGTGGCCGCGATGATCGGGCGCGTAGACCACATAGCCGGCCTCGACGATCGGCGTCAGCGGCTCGAGGTAGCGCTGCGCGTGCTCGCCGGCCCCGTGGGCAAGCTGGATCACGGCTTTCGCGGCGCCCGGCCCATTCCAGCGCCGGCAGGCCAGGGCGGCGCCGTCCGCGCCCTCGTAGCGGAAAAGTTGCTTGGTTACGGACACGCGACGTCTCCTTGGCGGCCGCAGGCGCGGCGAGCCGTCTCTGATCGCACGGGCGAGCCGTCATCGCTACTGCTGCGCCTCGGCTGAGGTCCGCACACGTGCTAAGGTTGCGCCGGAGGGCGCTCCCGGGGGAACTTCGACGTGTCTGAGAAGGCGAAGCGTTCGAACCGTCTGGCCGTCTCCACGACGTCCGGAGCGTCGCTTCGCTACGGCCTCGTAGTGATCCTGGGCCTGGCGTTCGGCACGGCGGCGTTCGCCGGCTACCAGTTCTGGGCCCAGCGCAAGGCGCAGCAGACAATGCAGATGGCCCAGGGCGATCCGGGCCTGGCCAAGCCCTCGGCCGCGGAGTGCGCTGTCGCGCGGGCGGCCCTCGCGGCGATACATGCCGCCGGTGACGACGCCCGGTGGAGCGCCGCGGCCGGCGCCTCAGCCATGTCGTTACGCGGCCGCAGCCAGGTGATCAACGCGGCCGACACGCCGGGCTTCACCGACGCCGAGGAAGACGACCTGCGCGCCAAGGCGCCCGCCGACTGGCGCTGGTGCGCCAGGGTGGGGACTTTCATCCATGCCCTCGGCTGGAGCCCTGTCGATCCCGACGAGGGGATTGCTGCTCTGGTCCTCGGTCGGCCGGGCATGAGCGCGGCCGGAGACGAGGCGAAGCTCTTCGAGGCGTACATAGCCCCACAGTCGGACGGCGCGCTGCTGACGATGCGCGGTCCCTGGCTCGTGACCCTGCGTCTCGGGCCGGACAAGACCTGGCGGGTGACGAACAGGACGGACCTGCCGCGGTGAGGAATCTCCCGGTGGCCCGACGGAGAGGTGGCGCCGGCCGGCGGATGTGGCATGTCGCGCCGGATGAGCGAGGCACGCAGGATCGCCCCCCGCGACCGAGACGGTCGCCCGTACGAGCGCCGGCGCGGCGTGGAGCCAGCGAGCTGACATGGCGCCGTTCGTCGTCACCGTCCTCACCATGTTCCCCGAGGCCTTCCCCGGCCCGCTTGGCGTCTCGCTGATCGGCGCGGCGTGGCGCGAGACCGGCCTGTGGCGATTGGAAACGGTGGACATCCGCGCCTTTTCCAAAGATAAGCGCGGCTTCCTGGACGACACCCCCGCCGGGGGCGGCCCCGGGCAGGTGATGCGGGCGGACGTGATCGCCTCGGCGCTGGACAGCGTCGAAGCGGGTGGCCGGCCGCCCTTGTACATGAGCGCCCGGGGCAGGCCCCTGACCCAGGCGCGGGTCCGCGAGTGGTCGAAAGGCCCCGGCCTCATCGTCCTTTGCGGACGCTTCGAGGGGGTGGACCAACGGGTGATCGACGCCCGCGGGTTCGAGGAGGTTTCGGTCGGGGACGCGGTGCTCGCCGGCGGCGAGGCGGCGGCCCTGGTCGCGGTCGAGGCCTGCGTGAGGCTGTTGCCCGGCGTGCTGGGAGAGGCCGCGAGCCTCGACGAGGAGAGCTTCGAGGATCACCTCCTCGAGCATCCGCAGTACACCCGGCCCCGCGAATTCGAGGGGCTGGAGATACCGCCGGTGCTGACGTCCGGCCACCACGGCGCGGTGGCGAAGTGGCGCAGGGCCGAGCGCGAGCGTGCGACGCGGGAGCGCCGACCGGATCTCTGGGCGGCGCATCTCGCCAATCAACAGGCAAAGGGCGCGTCAAGCCCAGTAGGAGATGACGATGACGCGAGTGATTGACGAACTCGAGAAGGAAGAATCCCAGCGCCTTCTGGCGGGGAAGAAGATTCCCGCCTTCTCGCCGGGAGACACCGTCCGGGTGAACGTGCGCATCAAGGAAGGCGAGCGCGAGCGCGTTCAGGCCTTCGAAGGCGTGTGCATCGCCCGGCAGGGCGGTGGGCTACACGAGAGTTTCACGGTGCGGAAGATCAGCTTCGGCGAAGGCGTCGAGCGGGTGTTCCCGGTGCTCTCGCCGATGATCGAGTCGATCGAGGTGAAGCGCCGCGGGGCCGTGCGCCGCGCCAAGCTCTACTATCTGCGTGACCGTCGCGGCAAATCGGCCCGCATCGCCGAGCGCGCCATGGGCGCTCGCGAGCAGGAAGCGGGCGAGGACTGACCGCGGCGCTGTTCCCGCGCCGGCGCGCGCGAGGCTAGTCCAGCGACTCTTCGAGATAGCGGCGTCGGACGTGGCGCTTGAAGGCGTCGGCGCGCAGCGGCGCGCCGGTGGCCGTCTCCACCAGATCGGCGAAGCTGACCAGGCTGGCGCGCTCATGCACCCTGGGCCTGACCCAGGCGAAATAGGGCGTGAAATCGCCTTGGCCCAGCGCGGGCAGGATTTCCGCATCGTCCGCAGTGGCGCGTTCGAACAGCTGGGCGGCCAGCATCGAGCCCATGGCGTAATTGGGGAAGTAGCCCATCAGGCCGGCGGCCCAGTGGATGTCCTGCAGACAGCCATGCGCGAGGTCGGGCGGCCGGCGGCCCAGCAGCTTCTGGAAGAGGTCGTCCCAGGCGCCGGGCGCGTCGGCGGGCTGGAGGTCGCCGGCGATCAGCGCCTGCTCGAGGCGATAGCGCAGGATGACGTGCAGCGGATAGCTGAGCTCGTCCGCCTCGACGCGGATGAAGCCCTCGTCGAGGCGGCGCCATGCGTTGAGCACGTTCGAGACGGACCACCTCGCCGGGTCGCCTCCGAATTCCTCCGCCATCCTGGGTGCCAGCCAGGTGAGAAACTCGCGGCTGCGCCCGGCCATCTTCTCGAGCGACAACGACTGGCTCTCGTGCGCAGTCATGCCCCGGGCCATGCCGCCGGGCCGGAAGGCGAACGCGCGGGGCAGGTTCGCCTCGTACATCGCGTGCCCGGCCTCGTGCAGGGTCGCGTTGATCGAGAATTTCACCTGATGGGTGTCGTAACGGGTGGTGAAGCGCACATCGCCGGGGCTGTGCGGCACGGAGAAGGGGTGCGGCGCGGCGTCGATGCGGAAGCGGTCCGGATCGTGCCCGACCGCGAGCGCCAGCCGGTGCGATAGCGCCGCCTGGCGCTCGACCGGGATCTCGCCGAAGGGGATCGGATCGGGCCAGCCCGCCTGCCGCTCGCGCACTTCGGCGATCAGGTCCGGCAGCACCGCGGCGAGCTCGGCGAAGATCGGGTCGATCAGCGCCTCGCCGACGCCGGGATCGTAGGCGTCGATCAGCGCGCCATAGGGCGTCGTCCCCAGCGCCTCGGCCTTGGCGTGGGCGATCTCGCGGGTGATCGTCAGCAGTTCGGCGAAGCCCGGCGCGAAGCTCTTCCAGTCGTTCTCTGGCTTGGCGCGCGTCCAGACCGCCTGCAGCGTCTGCGCGACCCGGCTCCTGGCCGCCAACAGCTCCTTCGGCGCGGCCGAGGCGTGTATGTGCTCACGTCGCATCTCGGCGAGGTCGGACCGGTCGTCCGGCTCCAGCTTGTTCGCCAGCGCTTCGGCTTCGGCGAGCTCGGCCGCGGCCGCCTCGGACCCTACCAGGTCGGCGCTCACCTCAGTGATCGCCGCCATCTGCTCGCCTCTGGCCCACGCCCCGCCCGGGGGCATGTGGGTCTGGGCGTCCCAGTTCAGCATGGCGCCGGCGGCCTGGAGCTTTCCGGCCGTGGCGAAGCGGTGGACGATCCGGGCGAAGGGGTCGATCTGCGGCGCGGCCATCCGCCGCTACAGCCACTCCCCGCGGCCTGCGTCAACGCCCGGACGTCTGCGTTCAACCGAGGCCCGCTCGGACGCTGACGGCCCGGGCGCTCTTGTGGTCGATACGGTCAAGTCCCCATAAAGGGGGGGCGTGAGTAGGCGGGGGGAGTCCAGGATGTCGAGTGCGGCAGAGGCGACGGCGTCGCCCACGATTGCGCGCCGGCATGTCGTCGCCGCCGTGATCGGCAACTGGCTCGAGTTCTACGACTTCACCGTCTACGCGTATTTCGCCCTCCAGATCGGCGACGCCTTCTTTCCGCAGACATCGAGCTTCATGCGGCTGATGGCGGCGCTGGTCACCTATGGCGTCGGCTTCATCTGTCGTCCGATCGGTGCGGTGGTGATCGGCCGCTTCGCCGACCGGGCGGGGCGCAAACCCGCGATGCTGCTTTCGTTCGCGATGATGGGCGTCGCCCTGCTGGGCCTGGTCTTCGTGCCCACCTACAAGCAGATCGGAATCGCGGCGCCGGTCATCGTGGTGATGCTGCGTCTGATTCAGGGTTTCGCGCTGGGCGGGGAAGTCGGCCCGACGACCGCGTTCCTGGTCGAGGCCGCGCCGCCCGCAAAGCGGGGTCTCTTCGGCGCCTGGCAGAGCGCCAGCCAGTCGCTTTCCAGTCTGTCCGGCGGCTTCGTCGGCGTGATCCTCGCGGCGGTGCTCAGCAAGGCCGAGCTCGCCGATTTCGGGTGGCGCGTCGCCTTCCTGATCGGCGCGCTGGTCCTGCCGTTCGGCCTCGTCATCCGCGGCAGCCTGCCGGAGACGATGCATCACGCCGAGGCGCCGCTGGACGCGCACCCGGAGACGGCGGACATCCTCAGCCACTGGAAGATCATTCTTCTCGGCCTCGGCCTGATCACCGGCGGGACCGTGTCGACCTACGTCTTCATCTTCATGACCACCTACGCCCAGGTGACGTTGCACATGGACGTCTCGGTTGCGTTCTGGATCACGGTGGTGAACGGCGCGGCCGGCTTCTTCGCCTCGCTGGTCGGCGGCGCGCTCTCCGACCACCTGGGGCGGCGCGCGCTCCTGATCTGGCCGCGCCTGGCCTTCCTCCTCGCGACGCTGCCGGTCTTCTGGATCGTCACCCATTCCCCGGGCGAGGCGCTGCTGCTGGCGGTCCTGGGCGGCCTGAACGTGCTCGCCAACCTCGCCGGCGTGCCGGCGCTCGTTGCGCTCACTGAGTCGCTGCGCAAGGAGATCCGGAGCGTGGCCGTCGCCACGGTCTACGCGCTCGCCGTGGCCGTGTTCGGCGGCACGACGCAGTTCGTGGTCGCCTGGCTCGACCACGTGACGAACAACCCCCTCGCCATCGCCTGGTACCTGATGGCCGCGACCCTGGTGGCGCTGATCGCGTCCGTGTTCATGGTCGAGACAGTGAAGCCGCGAACCGCCCAGGCCTGACCTGATCGGCGCGACGGGCGAACGTCGCCGAGGCGGTCCGAGCGCGGCTTCGCGGCGCCCCCCGCCCTGGCGGTCTTTCGTGCGCCGTTCAGCCTAGCTTCAGGTCGCCCGACGTAGCAGAGCGAGCGTCAGGCCGGAGCAGCGGCTGTCCCGAGTGTCCGATGTCACGCGCAGCCCGAAGAGGACTCGAACCTCCGACCTTCGGTTTAGGAAACCGCTGCTCTATCCTGCTGAGCTATCGGGCCAGCGCGGGGGTGGTGTAGCCCGCGCGTGCGCAGCAATCCAGCCGTGGGCTTGCTCTCCGGGCGCCGCGGCGAAGGGACAATGACGAAAAGGGCGAAATGGTGAAGAGGCTTGGCGGCTGGCTTGCGGCTGCGGTGATGACGGTGATCCTCGTGTCGACAGCCGGCGGCGTCAGCGCGGCGCGCGCAGCACCGGCCGACCCGGCTGTGGCCACGGTCGACGGGTTCGACGCGGCGCTGCTCGGCGCCATGAAGGGCGGCAAGGCGCTCGGCGTCAACGGCCGCTATCGCAGGCTGGCGCCGGCCGTGGCCCGGGCGTTCGACATCCCGACCATGATCCGCTTCGCGGTAGGGCCGCCCTGGAGCCAGATTCCGCCCGCGCAGCAGAAGGCGCTCACCGAGGCGTTCAACCGTCTCACCGTGGCCAGCTACGCGCGCAACTTCGACAGCTGGTCGGGCGAGAGCTTCGACGTCGACCCGAAGGTGCTGGCGCGCGGCCAGATCAGGCTGGTGACGACGCGCATCGTCTCGCCGCACGGCGCGCCGGTGACGATCAGCTACCGCCTGCAGCCGGCGGACGGCGCCTGGAAGATCGTCGATGTCTACTACAACGGCACGATCAGCCAGCTGACCACGCGTCGCGCCGACTTCGCCTCGATACTTCAGCAGGGCGGCGCGACGGCGCTGATCGCGCACCTCAACCAGCTGGTGGACAAACAGCTGAAATAGCCGCTCTCATCCGCCGGTCACCGTGGAGGATCGGGCATGGAGATCGGCGAGTGGGCCGCCACGCCGGACTTGGGCCGCATCTATCGCGAGATCCGCGCCCTGGGCCTCGAGACCAACCTCGCCGAACTCGAGGCGTTCGGCTTCACGGTCATCGAGGGCGCGCTGTCGCCCGAGCTTACGGTGCGTCTCAGAGACGCCGTGCTGCGAAGCTGGGAGGAGCGCTACGGCCGCAGGCTCGACCTCGAGGGCGAGACCGAGCTCAACGAGGTGCGGCTCGCCTCTTATCTGCTGTTCAAGGACCCGGTGTTCGAGGAAGCGGTGCTCAACCCGAAGCCGCTCGCCCTGATCACCTACCTGCTGGGCCAGAGCTGTTGGCTTTCCAGCCTGACCAGCCACGTGAAGGGCCCGGGCGAGGTCGGCCTGCTCCTGCACAGCGACACCGCCAATGGCGTGCCGGCGCCGTTCTCGGCCTACTCGCACGTGGCCAACTGCAACTACGCGCTCACCGACTACACCGAGGCCGGCGGGTGCCTGGCGATGGTCCCGGGCAGCCACCGCCTGCACCGCCAGCCGACGCGCTGGGAGGTCCATCTCGCCGGTCCCGAGCGCAACCCGCAGGCGATTCCGATCGAGGTCCCCGCCGGCAGCGCCGTGGTCTGGCACGGCGCCACCTGGCACGGCTCGTTTCCGCGCAGGACTCCGGGGTTGCGCGTCAACCTGGCGGCCTACTTCTGCCGCCAGTACATGGCTCCGCAGGAGATCTACGGGGACTGCGTTCCGACCGAGCTCATCGCGCGCCACGGCCGCGACTCGCGCATGGCGCAACTCCTCGGCCTGAACCGCTTCAACGGCTGGCGGGACGAGGGCCCCGATCTCGACAGGCGCCGAGTCCTGCCGGCGGGCAGGACCTGGCAGTCATAGGCGGGACTCAGTCCTCGGCGTCGCCTTCGTCGGGCAGGCCGTCGATCTCGTCCTCGGAAAACTCGTCCTCGTCGTCCTCGATGAACGGAACCGCGTCGTCGTCGCTTTCCTCGAGGTCTTCGTCCTCGGCGAAGTCGACGCCCAGCGCCTCGTCGGGGGCGGGGGGCTTGCTTTCCGGGCTCTCGTCCTCGCCGGTCTCCAGCGGTTCGGCGTCGACGCCCTCGTCGAGCTCCGGCGCCTCCTCGACCTCGGCGCCGAACTCCTCGTCCTCGCTCTCGGTCGCGGCCGCCTTGACCTCTTCGCCATCCTCCTCGGGCAGTGGCCCGCGCGTCCGCACGCGGCGGTTCCGCAAGGCTTCTTCGGGGTCGAACTCGGCGCCGCACTTCGGGCAGTGGGCGGGGCGGCGATTAAGATCGTAGAACTTGCTGGAGCAGACAGGGCAGATCTGCTTTGCGCCCAGTTCGGGATTGGCCAAGGCTGGCTCGCTCCTGGAATGAAATGGGGCGCTCCCTTGCCACGGGCGTCCCCTTAAGTCAAAAGCCATCTCCCTCGCCCAAACCCCCTCATCGGAAGGCGTCGAATTCTCATGGACGAGGCCGGACTCACCGCTCGTCCCGGCGGTCCGCTTCGCGGCCGTGTCCGGGCGCCTGGCGACAAGTCGATCTCGCACCGCGCGCTGATCCTGGGCGCCCTAGCGGAAGGCGAGACGCAGATCGAGGGCCTGCTGGAGGGCGACGATGTGCTGCGCACCGCCGATGCGATGCGCCAGCTGGGCGCCGAGGTGACGCGCGAAGGGGTGGGCCGCTGGCGTGTCGCCGGCCGCGGCGCTCTGGCCGAGCCGTCGGACGTGATCGACTGCGGCAACTCCGGCACCGGCGTCCGCCTCATCATGGGCGCGGCGGCGGGCTATTCGATGACGACAACATTCACCGGCGACGCGTCTCTGCGCGGGCGACCGATGCTGCGGATCCTTCGCCCCTTGTCTCAGATGGGCGCCACCTACCTCGCTCGCGCCGGCGGACGGCTGCCGCTCAGCCTGGGCGGCGGCAACCTGGAAGCTGTCTCCTACCGTCCGCCCGAGCCGTCGGCGCAGGTCAAGTCCGCTGTGCTGCTCGCCGGGCTGAATGCGGCCGGCTCGACCGAGGTGATCGAGCGGGAGGCGACGCGCGACCATACCGAACGGATGCTGCGGGCGTTCGGCGCGCAGGTGGACGTCGAAGACCGCGGGGAGGGCCGTTGCATTCGCGTGGCCGGAGGCCAGAGGCTGACCGGCGCGCCGGTGCGCGTACCGGCCGACCCGTCGTCCGCCGCCTTCCCGCTGGTGGCGGCGTTGATCACGCCAGGTTCCGAGGTGACGGTGGAAGGCGTGCTCTTGAACCCGCTGCGCACCGGCCTGTTCGTGACGCTCCGGGAGATGGGCGCGGACCTGACCGTCGAGAACGAACGCGAGGAGGGCGGCGAGCTGGTGGGAGAGGTCACGGCCCGCCATTCGGCCCTCAGGGGCGTCGAGGTGCCTGCGAGCCGCGCGCCTTCGATGATCGACGAATACCCAATTCTCGCCGTGGCGGCCGCCTACGCTGAAGGGGCGACCACGATGCGCGGAATAGGCGAGCTCAGGGTGAAGGAGAGCGACCGCATCGCCATGATGGCCGCGGGGCTCTCCGCCTGCGGGGTCGACACGCTGGAGGAGCCGGAAGGGCTGGTGGTGGTCGGGACCGCGCGGGCCAACCACCGTGTCGCCGGCGGCGGCCTTGCGCGCACCCATGGCGACCATCGCATCGCCATGAGCTTCCTTGTCCTCGGGCTCGGGGCGGAAGCCCCGGTGGCGGTGGACGAGCCCGGCATGATCGCGACCAGCTTCCCAGGTTTCCACAAGCTCATGGCCGGGCTGGGAGCTGAGATCGGTTGAGCAGGCTCGTGATCGCCGTCGATGGCCCCGCCGCTTCCGGCAAGGGAACGATCGCGACCATGCTCGGCGAGACGTACGGGCTGCCGGTGCTCGATACGGGGCTGCTGTACCGCGCCGTCGGGGTCGCGCTTGAGCGCGCCGGCGGCGACCTCGCCGACGCCGCGGCCGCGGCCGCGGTGGCGCGTCGGCTCGACGCCGCGGACCTCGGAGATCCCGCCCTGCGCACCCGATCGGCGGGCGAGGCCGCCAGCCGCGTGGCGGCGCATCCGGCGGTGCGGGCGGCGCTGCTCGACCTTCAGCGCCGGTTCGCCGGTCAGGACCGGGGCGCCGTCCTCGACGGGCGCGACATCGGCACGGTGATCGCGCCCGAGGCGCCGGCGAAGCTCTATGTCACGGCGAGCCCCAAGGTGCGGGCGCAGCGCCGATGGCTGCAGCTGAAGTCGGCCGGCGAGGCGGTGGGGTACGAGGAGGTGCTGGCCGACATCCGGGTCCGGGACGCCCGCGACTCCGGGCGCGACGCCGCGCCGATGCGGCCCGCGGCGGACGCCGTCTTGCTCGACACCACCGATTTGACTATACCCGCCGCCGCCGATGCGGCCCGCCGCATTGTCGAGGAGGCGCGCGCCCGCTGGGGTCAATCCCCGGGCTAATCCAACCGCGCCAGGCTCGAACGCCGCGGGAACCAATCCGACGCTCCAGGGTAAGACCTTCCGGCGTCCATCGCGCATGACCAGAGCAACCATTCGCGGGGCGCGCCCTCGCGGCCGCGATCCGCGCCGCCCCGCTCCGAGCACGAACGAGACCGAAGAGAATCCATGGCAGACGACCTTTCGATGAACCCGACCCGCGACGATTTCGCCGCCTTGCTCGACGAGAGCCTCGGGCGCGGCGATTTCGCCGAGGGCACGGTGGTGACCGGCCGCGTGGCGGCGATCGAGAAGGATTTCGCGATTATCGACGTCGGCCTGAAGACAGAGGGCCGCATTCCGGTGAAGGAATTCGGCGTCGACGACGCCGGCAAGGCCACGCTGAAGGTCGGCGATTCCGTCGAGGTGTTCCTCGAGCGGGTCGAGAACGCCATGGGCGAGGCGGTCATCAGCCGTGAGAAGGCGCGCCGCGAGGAGGCCTGGACCCGGCTGGAGGGCGTCTACGCCAAGAACGAGCCGGTGATGGGCTCGATCGTCGGCCGCGTGAAGGGAGGCTTCACGGTGGACCTCGGCGGGGCCTCGGCCTTCCTGCCGGGCAGCCAGGTCGACATCCGTCCGGTGCGAGACGTCGGGCCTCTCATGGGGCGCGAGCAGCCCTTCGCGATCCTCAAGATGGACCGCCCGCGCGGCAACATCGTCGTTTCCCGCCGAGCCATCCTCGAGGAGGCCAGGGCCGAGCAGCGCACCGAGCTGGTCAGCCAGCTGCAGGAGGGCGAGGTGCGCGAGGGCGTGGTCAAGAACATCACCGACTATGGCGCCTTCGTCGACCTCGGCGGCATCGACGGGCTGCTGCACGTGACCGACATGAGCTGGAAGCGCGTCAGCCACCCAAGCCAGGTTCTGGCGGTCGGGGACACCGTGAAGGTGCAGATCGTCAAGATCAATCCGGAGACCCAGCGCATCAGCCTCGGCATGAAGCAGCTGCAGTCCGACCCGTGGGACGGCGTCGAGGCCAAGTATCCGGTGGGCGCGAAGTTCAAGGGCCGCATCACCAACATCACCGACTACGGCGCCTTCGTGGAGCTGGAGCCTGGCGTCGAGGGCCTGGTCCACGTCTCGGAGATGAGCTGGACCAAGAAGAACGTCCATCCCGGCAAGATCGTCTCCACCTCGCAGGAGGTTGAGGTCGTGGTGCTGGACGTGGACGCCTCCAAGCGCCGCGTCAGCCTCGGCCTCAAGCAGGCGATGCAGAATCCGTGGGAGGCCTTCCTCGAAAGGCACCCGATCGGCACCGCCGTCGAAGGCGAGGTCAAGAACGCCACCGAGTTCGGACTCTTCCTCGGCCTCGAGGGCGACATCGACGGCATGGTCCACCTGTCCGACATCGACTGGAACATGCCCGGCGAGGAAGCCATCCTGCGCTACAAGAAGGGCGAGGCCGTCCGCGCTCGCGTGCTCGACGTCGATGTCGAGAAGGAGCGCATCAGCCTCGGCATCAAGCAGCTGGCGGGCGACCCGCTGGCGGGCGACGTCTACCGCAAGGGACAGACCGTCACCGTCACCGTCACCGAGGTCACCTCGGGCGGCATTGAAGTGAAGTTCGGCGACGAGGAAGCGCCGGTGACGGCCTTCATCCGCAAGTCCGACCTCTCGCGCGACCGCTCCGAACAGCGGCCGGAGCGGTTCGCGGTGGGCGACCGGATCGACGCGCAGATCACCAATGTCGACAAGGCGGCCCGGCGTATCTCGCTGTCGATCAAGGCCCTGGAGGTGGCGGAAGAAAAGGAAGCCATCGAGCAGTACGGCTCCTCGGACTCCGGCGCGTCGCTGGGCGATATCCTCGGCGCGGCTCTTCGCGAGAAGGCCTCGAAGGAGTAGCCGGCATAACGTACCGGCGTCGTATTCGCCGGCGCCCCGTCGCCGGGCCTTGAAGGAGGCCCGGCGATTGGGCAATGGTCCCGGTCGGGGAACAGGGGACGCTGGATGATCAAGTCCGAGTTGATCGCCGCTCTGGCGAGCGAGAACCCGCACCTCACCCAAAAGGACATCGAGCGGGTGGTCGGCGTCATTCTCGACCAGATGATCGGCGCGCTGGAAGGCGGCGGCCGCGTGGAGCTGCGCGGGTTCGGCGCGTTCTCGGTGCGCTCGAGGCCGGCCAGGGCCGGGCGCAACCCGCGCACCGGCGAGGCGGTCAAGGTCCGCGCCAAGGCGGTTCCGTTCTTCAAGGCGGGCAAGGAGTTGCGCGCGCGTCTGAACGGCGATTAACGTCGACCATTGCAGAGCCGTCGGGGGCGCAGCGCATGATCGATCCGTTGCAGAAGATATCGACCGCCGCCGGGGCGCCGATGTCAATGGCTCGCGAGTTCCGCGAGTTCATCGCGCGCGGCAACGTCATCGACCTCGCCGTCGGCGTGATCATCGGCGGCGCATTCGGCAAGATCGTCACCAGCCTGGTCGATCAGATCGTGATGCCGCCGATCGGTCTGATCCTCGGCAAGGTCGACTTCTCCCAGCTCAAGATCGTGCTGCAGCCGGCTGACCCGTCCCGGAAGCTGGCGCAGGTCGCCATCGGGTACGGCGCCTTCCTGAACACGGTTATCCAGTTCCTGATCGTGGCGTTCATCATCTTCCTGATGATCAAGCTCCTCAACGTGATGCGCCGCGAGGAGGCCAAGGCGCCCGCCGCGCCGCCCGCGCCGACGCCCACAGAGACGCTGCTCGGGGAGATCCGAGACCTTCTGAAGGCCCGCGCCGAATGAAGACCGTCGACCTCGACGACCTGCCGCCGCGCATCGCGCAGGTCCTGGCGGCGCTCGACGAAGGCGAGGAACTGGTGCTGGCGCAGGGAGGCGCCGTGGTTGCCAGGCTGGTCGTCGCTGATCCCGCCAGGCCGCCGCAGCCGGCGGAGCTGCTCTCCGATCTCGCGCCGGAGGAGCAGGTGCGCGAGGTGCTCGAGCAGTTCGGCGCAATGATCAACGACGAGTTCTGAAGACCTACGCAGAACCCCTTAGTTGGGTAGCGAGAGGCGGCCTGATAGGCGGCGCGGCATGTTTTTCCGCGCGCTTCCGTGATTCCCAAGACCTACACGCTTTTCATGATCTCGGACGGTCGCGTGATCGGGTTCGAGCCCGCCTTGTGCGCCAATGACGTCGAGGCGATGCGCCGGGCCCGGGAGGCGCTCGGAAGCGCGGTGACGTGCGATGCGGTGGACGTCTACTTTGGCGATCAGCGGTTGTTCGGCGTCGCTCGGTCGGACTGAGCGGGTCGGCTCTGGCCGGCGCCAAGCGCCGCATCTCGCTCCTTGACCAGTCGCTTCGGGGCGATCTTGCGCCATCGGCGGTCCAGAAATGCGCGGAACGAGCCAGGATGAAGCGTCGCCATGCGCGCCAGCACCGACGGGTAGTCCTTGTAGTGCGCGGTGAAGTGGAAGGTCTCGGGCTCGGCTTCGATCAGCATCTCGCGCTCGTCGAAGGAGACTTCCAGCAGCACGAGGCTCTGATCCTCGCGCCTCAATCGCGTGAAGAACTTCTTGTTCACCAGGAACGACGGCTGACCGTATGAGGTCCCCTCCACGACGCCCGGAAAGCTGAGGGCTATTTCGCGCATCTCGTCCAGGGTCATCGGCGCGCTCGGATCAATACGCCAGGGCCGCGCCGTCCTTGCGCATTTCGCTCGCCGCAGCGTAGCGGCCGGCGAAGCGCTGGATCGCCTGGTAACCCCCGAAACCCCCGGGCGCCTGGGCCATCGTCCAGCCCAGCGCGGCCAGGTCCGCCGCCGCGGCGGCGGGCATTCCGCTCTCCAGCGCGAGTTCCCCGTGACCTGCGGCCGGCTCGCCGTTCGGCTCGGTCGACCGCTCGTGCAGCCAGCGCGGCGCGTCGCCGGCTTCCTGCAGGCCGAGCCCGTAGTCGACAAGGTCGGTGACGATCTGCGTCTGACCCTGCGGCTGCATGTTGCCGCCCATCACGCCGAATGCGAGCCAAGGTGCGCCGTCCCTCGTGGCGAAGCCCGGGATGATGGTGTGGAACGGGCGCTTGCCGGGCGCATAGACGTTGGGATGGCCATCCGCGAGGTTGAAGGCGCGGCCGCGGTTCTGGAACATGAAGCCGAGGCCGTCCGGCGCGAGGCCGGAGCCCATGCCGTTGAAGTTGGACTGGATCAGCGAGACCATCATCCCGTCCCTGTCCGCGGCGCATAGGTAAGTGGTGTCGCCCTGACCGGGCGCCTCTCCGGCGAAGGCGGGTTCGAGGATGCCGTCCGGCCGGATCAGGGCGGCGCGCGCGGCGGCGTAGTCCTTCGAGATCAGCCACTCGACCGGAATGCTCGCGAACGCCGGGTCCGCGTAGTAGCGGGCGCGGTCCTCGAAGGCGAGGCGCTTCGCCTCCACCATATGATGCAGCGCGGCGCCCGTGAGGAAGCCCATGCCCGCGACGTCGAAGCGCTCCAGGATGTTCAACATCTGCAACGTGACGAGGCCCTGGCCGTTGGGCGGCAGGCCCCACACGTCGACGCCCCGGTAGGACACGCTGGCCGGCGTGACCCACTCGCCGCGGTGCGCCGCGAGGTCGGCCATCGAAAGCCAGCCGCCGATCCTTGCGAAATAGCGGTCGATGGTCTCGGCGATCTCACCCTCGTAGAAGCCCTCGCGACCGTTCGCTGCGATCAGCGTCAGCGTGCGGGCCAGCGCCGGATTGGCGAAGATCTCGCCTTCGCGCGGCGTCCGTCCCTCAGGCGCCCAGACCCGGAGGAAATTCTCCGTCTCCTCGATGCCGAGCCGCCCGCTGGTGAAGGCTCGCTGCGAGCTTGCGAGGTAGAAGGCGACGGTCTGCGCGACCGGGGTCCCGGCCTCGGCGAGCGCGATCGTCGGCGCGAAAAGGTCGGACCAGGGGAGCTTGCCGAACCGGGCGTGAAGCATCGCCCAGCCGTCCACCGCGCCCGGCGTCGAGACCGTGATCGCGCCGTGGCTTGCGATGAGTCCGCTCCTGGCCCGCGCACGGTGCGTCGCGAGCGTGAGGGCCTGCGGCGAGCGGCCGGAGCCGTTGAGCCCGACGATTTCGCCCGCCTCCGGATCCCAGAGCAGCGCGAACACGTCGCCGCCGACGCCGCAGGCGATCGGCTCGAGCAGCCCGAGGGCGACGTTGGCCGCGATCGCGGCGTCCACCGCAGAGCCGCCGGCGCGCAGAATGTCGATGGCGATGAGGGTCGCGAGGGGGTGAGCGGTGGCCGCGGCCCCGTTCACGCCCCACACGGCAGAGCGCGTCGCGAAGGGCGCGCCGGTTACGCGGTCTCCTTGCCGGATCTCGGCGAGGGCTTCCCGCGGGAGCATCTCATGAGCCATGGGCGGCCCCTATGCCCAAGCGGCGAACCTTGCAGGTCCGCCGGCCAGTTTCAGTACACGCGCGCCTTCGGCGGAATGGTCGCGATGTCGTTGGTCATCGGCGTCATGTGCACGGGGCGGTAGTCGATGCGCACCTTGCCGGTGGCGTCGTCGAGCCAGGCGAGCGTGTGCTTGAGCCAGTTCGCGTCGTCGCGGTCCGGAAAGTCCTCGCGAGCGTGGGCGCCCCGGCTTTCGGTCCGGTTGAGGGCGCCGTTGACGGTGACGATGGCCTGGGCGACGAGGTTCTCGAACTCCAGCGTCTCGATGAGATCGGTGTTCCAGACCAGGCCGCGGTCGCTGACGGCGAGGTCTGCGCGCTGGTCGTGCACCTTCTGCAGGCGTTCGACGCCCGACTGCAGCGACGAGGCGGTGCGGAACACGGCCGCGTCCTCCTGCATGGCGATCTGCATCTCCAGCCGGAGCTTCGCCGTCGGGGTGCCGCCGGCGGCGTGGCGCAGACGGTCGAAGCGGGCCACGTGCGGGTCGCTCCAGGCGGCCTTCGGCTCCGGCTGGCTGGCGCCCGGCTTCAGCCGGTCGGCGCAGCGCAGGCCGACCGCCCGGCCGAACACCACGAGGTCGATCAGCGAATTGGACCCGAGCCGGTTCGAGCCATGCACGGAGACGCAGGCCGCCTCGCCCACCGCCATCAGGCCCGGCACCACGGTGTCGGGATCGTCGCCGACCTTGGTCACCGCCTCGCCGAAGAAGTTCGTCTGCAGGCCGCCCATATTGTAGTGCACGGTCGGCGAGACCGGGATGGGTTCCTTGGTCAGGTCCACCCCGGCGAAGATCCGCGCCGTGTCGGTGATCCCCGGCAGGCGCTCGTGCAGCACCTTCGGGTCGAGATGGTCGAGGTGCAGGAAGATGTGATCCTTCTTCGGGCCGACCCCTCGGCCGTCGCGGATCTCGATCGTCATCGCGCGGCTCACCATGTCGCGCGGCGCCAGGTCCTTCACCGTGGGCGCGTAACGCTCCATGAAGCGCTCGCCTTCCGAGTTGGTCAGGTAGCCGCCCTCACCCCGCGCGCCCTCCGTGATCAGGCAGCCGGCGCCGTAGATGCCCGTCGGGTGGAACTGGACGAACTCCATGTCCTGCAGCGGAAGGCCCGCCCGCAGCGCCATGCCGCAGCCGTCGCCGGTCTGCGTGTGGGCGCCGGTGCAGGTGAAGTAGGCGCGTCCGTAGCCCCCGGTGGCGATGATCGTCGTCTGCGCCCGGAACCTGTGCAGGGAGCCATCGTCGAGCTTCCACGCCGTGACGCCCCGGCAGGTCCCCTCGTCCATCATCAGGTCGAGCGCGAAGTACTCGATGAAGAATTCCACATCGTGGTTCAGCGACTGGCCGTACATGGTGTGCAGCATGGCGTGGCCGGTGCGGTCGGCCGCTGCGCAGGTGCGCTGGATGGGCGCCTCGCCGAAATTGCGCGTCATGCCGCCGAACGCGCGCTGGTAGATCTTGCCCTCCGGCGTGCGCGAGAACGGCACGCCCCAGTGCTCGAGCTCGTACACTGCGGCGGGGGCGTTCCGCACCAGGTACTCGATCGCGTCCTGGTCGCCGAGCCAGTCCGACCCCTTGACGGTGTCGTACATGTGCCAGCGCCAGTCGTCCTCGCCCATGTTGCCGAGGCTGGCCGAGATGCCGCCCTGGGCCGCCACGGTGTGCGACCGCGTCGGAAACACCTTGGTGAGGCAGGCCGTCTTCAGGCCCGCCTGCGCGCAGCCGAGGGCGGCGCGCAGGCCGGAGCCTCCCGCGCCCACAACCACGACGTCGAACACATGGTCGGTCAGTTCGTAGGCAGCCATTAGGTGCTAATCGCGACGGAGGTGAGCGCCACCTTCAGGATGGCGAGGATGGTGAGGGCGCCGCCCAGCCAGCAGATGAACACGTTGCCTACCAGGAGCACCGTCTTCGTCGCGGTTCGGGCGATATAGTCCTCGATGATCGTGCGCATGCCCAGTTGCATGTGCCAGAAAGCGGCGAAGGCGAGCAGCGCGGCGAGCGCGGCGTTCACGGGCGAGGCCAGCCACCTGGCGGCGCTGTCGAAATCGCCGTGCGCCATCTGGAGGCTCGCCGCGAGGGCCCAGACCACCAGCAGCACCAGCGCGATCGCGGTGACCCGCTGGGCCACGAAATGGCCGACGCCATGCTTGGACGCGCCCATGCCGCGGGCTCGGCCGAGGGGCGTTCGGATCAGGGCCATCAGAGCGCTCCTTCCATGAAGAGCACGCTCCAGAAGGCGAGCGTGGCCACGATGGCGATCGCGATGACCAGCCAGGCGGTCGTCGAGGCGGTCTTTGGCTGGAAGCCGACGCCCGCGTCCCAGAAGAGGTGCCGGACGCCGTTGCTGACGTGGTAGAACACGCCCAGCGTCAGCGCGAAGAGCACGACCTTGCCGGGCGGCGAGCCGATGATCTGCGTGAACCTGCCGTAGGCGCCGGCCCCCGAGGCCAGCGACAGCGCCCACAGCATGAAGATGAGCGCGCCGACGTAGAGCCCCATTCCGGCCAGTCGGTGCAGGATCGAGGCGGCCATCGTGACGTGCCATCGCCAGATGGCGCCGCCGAGCTGGACGCTCGGCGACTTTGGCCTGGGTCTGATGGCCCGCGAGGCGTCCGCCATGTCCCTGTCCGTCCCTCCCGCACCCGAGCGCGCCGGCTTCTCTTTAAGCCCGAGGCGGGGGGTGTCAACGCGACGCAGGCGACGGCTGGCCGTCGAGCCATGCCGCCGAGCGCATCTCCTCCAGCCGTGAGGCCGCACGCTCGAACTCGAACGCGCCTTCGCCGTCGGGGTAGAGCCGCGTCGGCTCTGCGGCGGCCAGCACCACGAGGCGCGCGCGGGCCTCGTAGAGCGTGTCGATCAGCGTGGCCAGGCGCCGCGCGGCGCTGCGGTCCTCGGGGCGAAGGCGGGGGAGGGCCTCGAGAAAGAGCGTGTCGAAGCGTTCGGCGATGGCCAGGTAGTCGGAGGGGCCCAGCGCCTCGCCGCAGAGGCTCTGGAAGTGCGCGCGCAGCATGCGGCCGGCGGCTCTCGGCCAGTGCTGGCGGCGACCGAACACCTCGAGCGTGGCGCCGGTCTCGTCGTCGCCGTCCAGCATTTCGCGCCAGAGCCGATCGAATCCGGCCGCGCTATCGGGATCGATCGGCGAGAACCACGTCCCCGCGGCGCGCAGGCGGTCGAGCCGATAGTCGCGCGATCCGCACACGGCCACCACCTGGAGGCGATCCTTCAGCATCCCGATGAAAGGCAGGAAGAGCTGGCGGTTGAGGCCGTCCTTGTAGAGATCGTCGGGCGCGCGGTTAGAGGTCGCAGCCACCGTCACGCCGCGCGCGAACAGCTGCTCGAAGAGCCGTCCGAGGATCATCGCGTCGGCGATGTCGGTGACCTGGAGCTCGTCGAAGCAGAGCAGGCGCGCGCCTTGCGCGATGAGGTCCGCGGTCGGCGGCACCGGATCGTCGCCGCGGTGGGTCCCGAACCGCGCCTGCCGCGTGGCCTGGTCGCCGGCGCGCCAGGCGTTCACGTGAGCGTGGACCTCGGCCATGAAGACATGGAAATGCGTGCGGCGCTTCTTCTCCACCGGCGCGGCGTCGAAGAAGAGGTCCATCAGCATCGACTTGCCGCGTCCGACGGGACCCCAGAGGTAGACGCCGCGCACGGCCTCGGGCTTGCGGAAGAAGCGGCCCGGCCGGGCGCTTTCCAGGTCCGCTTCCAGCCGCGCGAGCGCGACCACCGCCGTCTCCTGGGCGGGGTCCGGGCTGAGCGCGCCGCTTCTCAGGCGCTCCTCGTAGGCGGCGCGAAACTTGCCGGGCATTGGGACGGGCGTAGCGGGTGAGGCGACTGCGCTCAAGCCGTGGAGCGCGTCGATGCGGCGCCGTGGGCCCCCGGTTCGATCATGGAGGCGCCAGTTCCTGGTCCACGTACTTCCACATCCGGGCGTCCGTGCAGGCGCAGGCGCGCATCCGGCCATCGCGGGTCCACCAGACGAGCATGGGGTAATCGAACGCCACGCCGTTGTCGGCGAGATCGTGGGTCAGGTCGGTGACCATCCGCTGGCCCGCGGCGACCACGGCGGTGCGGGCCGCGTCGCCGTCGGCGGGCGCGATCCCCGGCGCGGTCCACGTGCCGGGCGCGGCGAGCGACCATTGCTGAAAGAGCTTCCAGCTGCGGTTGATCCACAGCTCGGCCACCGTGGCGCGCTCGGCGGGGGTCGCCAGTTGCTGGCCGTTCTGGGGCGCGCGGGCGATGACGACGATGCGCGTGTCGACGTCGGCTTTCTCCAGCCTCGGCAGTTCGGCAGCCTCGAACGTGACGCAAGCCGGACAATTGCGGTAGACCACGATGTAGAGCTTGGGCCCGGTGAGGCGCGGCGAGACCCAGCCGGACGTGTCGAGCGCCTGGGCGATCGAATCCTGATCCTTGTCGATGGGATGGGGACGCCAGCGCCAGTCGGTGTCCCACAGGAAGAACAGGACCGCGCCCGCAGCGGCGGCTATCCCCGCCAGGGTCAGTCCCGCGATGATCATCCACGGGCGCATCAGTCCCTCCAGCCCCGGCGGTGATGGGGCATTCAGGCGGCGCGCGTCAATGCGCCCTGAATGACTCCGCTTGACTCGGGGGAGGCGAAGAATAGAACAAAAAAAGAACAGAACATTGAATGAACATGCCTACCGCCCGTTCCACGCTGGCCGCCCTGCGCGCCGAGATCGCCGCCCTGGAGCGCGGCGGTCGGGCCGCCCTGGCGGCGGCCGTGGCGTTCGGCGACCCGAGGATAGACGGCCGGCTCGCGGGCGGCGGGCTGACGCTCTCGGCCTGGCACGAGTTCGCCGGCGAGGGGCAGGAACTGGAGACCGGCGCGGCCGGCGCCGCTTTCGTCGCCCGCCTCGCCGCGCCGCTGGCCGCCAGGGGCGAGCTGCTCTGGGTGGTGCGCCGCGACGACCTGCACGCGCCGGGTCTGGCAAGCCTCGGCTTTCCGGCCGCGCGGCTGATCCAGGTTTGCGCCCGCGACGACGGCGAGGTGCTGGCGGTGTTGGAGGACGCGCTGCGTACGAAGGGGATCGTCGCGGCTTTCGGCGAGGTCGAGACCGTGGACCTGACCTCCGGCCGGCGTCTGCAGCTCGCCTGTGAACAGGGCGGCGCCGTCGGCTTCGTGCTGCGCCGGCGTCCCTACGGGGGCCTCGCCCGGACCGAGACCGGCACGGCCGCAGCCACCCGCTGGCGCCTCGCCCCGGCCCCCAGCGAACCGCAAGCCGGCGAACCGGGCCTCGGGCCGCAGCGCTGGCGCGTCACGCTGGAGCGCAGCCGGGGCGGGCGCACGGGCGCCTGGATCCTCGAAGCCGTGGAGGAGGACGATGTCGCGCATCCTTTCCGTCTGGTCGCCGAGCTGGCCGATCGCGACGTGGCGGCGCCGCTCCGGCTCGCCGGTTAACCTCTCCCGGCAGGGAGGCAGCCCTTTCGCCCTGATATCGAGCGAGCGTGGCGTGCGGCGTCTCTACGCCGTCGACGAAGCCGCCGCGACGCTCGGTCTCTTCGTCGGCCAGAAGGCGACCGACGCCATGGCCCTCGTCCCCGAGCTCGCCATCGCCGAGGCCGATCCGGAGGGCGACGCAGCGGCGCTGGCGGCGCTGGCCGAATGGTGCGTGCGCTACTCGCCGGCGGTCGCCGTCGACGCGCCGGATGGACTCTTCCTGGACGCCACCGGGGTCGCCCACCTTTGGGGAGGAGAGAGGGCGATGCTGGACGATGTCCTCTCCCGGCTCGCCCGTCGGGGCGTCCCCGCCCGTGGCGCGGTCGCCGGCTCGGCGGGGGCGGCCTGGGCGTTGGCCAGGTTCGGCGAAGATAGAACGATCGCCGCGGCGGGCGCCGAGCCGGGCCTGCTCGCATCCCTGCCCGTGACCGCGCTCCGGCTCGAGCCCGAGGCCGCCGCCCAGCTGGCGCGGCTCGGTCTCGCGCGCGTCGGCCAGCTTCAGTCCTTGCCGCGCGACCAGCTCGCCCGCCGCTTCGGCGCCGCCGTGCTGACCCGTCTCGACCAGGCGATGCTGCGGGGCGAGGAGGCGCTCGTCTTCCGCCGCCCGGCCACGCCGTGGTTCACGCGCCTGGCCTTCGCCGAGCCGATCAGCGCCCCGGAGGACCTCGCCCGCGCCAGCCGCGACATCGTCGCCGGGCTCTGCGAGCGCCTCCTCGCCGAGGGCCGCGGCGCGGGGCGCTTCGAGCTCGCCTTCCACCGCCTCGACGGCCGGGCCGAGCGACTCGCCGTGGGTCTCTCGATGCCCGGCCGCGGCGCTGATGTGATCGCGCGGCTGTTCGCCCCGATGCTCGAGCGCGTCGATCCGGGCTTCGGGGTCGAGGCTGTGACCCTCTTCGCCGAGCGCGTCGAACCCTTGCCAGAGCGCCAGATAACCCTGGAGACCGTCGGCGAGGTCGCCCTCGAGGACGGCGTCGCGCCGCTCATCGACCGTCTCGTGGGCCGCCTCGGCGAGGGGTGCGTGTGGCGCGCCGAGGCGTATCCCAGCCACATCCCCGAGCGCGCGGTCGCCCGGCGGCCGCCCTTGCCGCCGCGCGATGGCCAGGCTCCTTGCGGCCAGATGTGGGAGCGGACGCGCCCGCGCCCGGTGCGGCTGCTCTCCCGGCCCGAGCCGATCGAGGCGACCGCGCCCGTCCCGGACGATCCGCCCGTCTTCTTCCGCTGGCGCGGCCGGATACGGCGCGTGCGCAGGGCCGAGGGGCCCGAGCGACTCGCCGATGAGTGGTGGCGCCGCGCGCCGGGCGAGACCTGCCCCGGCCACGTGCGTGACTACTACCGTGTCGAGGACGACACCGGCGCCAGGTACTGGCTGTTCCGCGCCGGCCTCTACGGCGGCGAAGACCTGCCGAAGTGGTGGCTGCATGGCGTCGGATAGGACCTGCCCTCCTCGCGGAGGCGGCCGGACGTGACGTACGAGCTCTGCTGCGCCTCGAATTTCGGGTTCCTGCGGGGGGCGTCGCATCCGGAGGAGCTGGTGGCGACGGCCGCGGCGCTCGGCCTCGCGGGGCTCGCGGTGACTGACCGCAACAGCCTGGCGGGCGTCGTGCGGGCGCACGCCAGGGCCAAGGCGGTGGGGATCAGGTTCATCCTCGGCTGCCGGCTCGTCTTCGCCGACGGCTCGCCCGACGTGCTCTGCTACCCGACCAGCCGCGAGGCCTACGGCCGGCTCACGAGGCTCCTCACCGTGGGCCAGTTGCGCGCCGCGAAAGGCGAGTGCGATCTGCGCTGGAGCGATCTTGTCCAGCACGGCGCGGGCCAGCTGATCGTCGTGGTCCCGCCCGCAACGCTGGACGAGGCCTTCGCGGCCGATCTCGTCCGCGCCACGAGGGCTTTCCCGGGGCGGACCTGGCTGGCGGCGACACGCGGCTACGCGGCGCGGGACCTGAAGCGCATCGCCGCGCTCGACGCGCTCGGTCACGGAGCCGGGGCGCCGATCGTGGCCACGGGCGACGTGCTCTACCATGTCGCCGAGCGTCGTCCGCTGCAGGACGTGCTGACCTGCATCCGCGAGAAATGCACGATCCAGACCGCGGGCCTGCGGCTCGAGGCGAACGCGGAGCGGCGGCTGAAATCGCCCGAGGAGATGGCGCGGCTGTTCGCGGCCTGGCCAGAGGCGGTCGCGCGCACCGCCGAGATCGCCGAGCGCTGCCGCTTCTCGCTCGACGAACTCCGCTACGAGTATCCCGACGAGCCGGTGCCGCCGGGCAAGACCGCGATCGGCCACCTTACCGACCTTGCCTGGCAGGGCGCGGCATGGCGCTACGGGGCGGTTATCCCACGCAAGGTGAGGGACCTCCTCGACAAGGAGCTCGCCCTTATCGAGGAGCTCGGCTACCCGAACTACTTCCTCACCGTGCACGACATCGTGCAGTGGGCGCGAGCGAGGGGCATCCTCTGCCAGGGCCGCGGCTCGGCGGCCAATTCCTCGGTCTGTTTCTGCCTGGGCGTCACCGCGGTCGATCCCTGCAAACCCGACCACGACGTTCTCTTTGAGCGCTTCATCTCCAGGGAGCGCGACGAGCCGCCCGACATCGACGTCGACTTCGAGCACGCGCGGCGCGAGGAGGTGATGCAGTACGTCTACCGACGCTACGGCCGCCACCGCGCCGCGATCTGCGCCACCGTGATCCACTACCGGCCGAGGAGCGCCATTCGCGACGTCGGCAAGGCGCTGGGCCTCAGCGAGGACATCACCGCCGCGCTCGCCGACACCGTATGGGGCGGCTGGGGCGACGGCATGCCCGACGAGCACATCCGCCAGGCCGGACTCGATCCCGACAACCCGGAGATCCGCCGCGCCGTCGATCTCGCCGGCGAACTCCTGGGCTTCCCGCGCCACCTTTCGCAGCACGTCGGCGGCTTCGTGCTGACCCAGCGCCGGCTCGACGAGACCGTCCCGATCGGCAACGCGGCGATGAAGGACCGCACCTTCATTGCATGGGACAAGGACGACATCGACACGCTGGGCCTGATGAAGGTCGACGTGCTCGCGCTGGGCATGCTGACCGCCATCCGCAAGGCGCTGGACATGCTCGCCCGCGACCACGGGCGCGCCGACCTCGCGGACATGGCGGACATCCCCGAGGAGGATCCCGCCGTCTACGACATGCTGCGCCAGGCCGATTCGGTGGGCGTGTTCCAGGTGGAGAGCCGCGCCCAGATGTCGATGCTGCCCCGCCTGAAGCCGCGTCGATTCTACGACCTCGTCATCGAGGTGGCGATCGTGAGGCCGGGGCCGATCCAGGGCGACATGGTGCACCCGTACCTGCGCCGCCGCGACGGGCTGGAGCCGATCGACTTCCCCGCGCCCTCTCCCGAGCACGGTCCGCCCGACGAGCTTCGGGGCATTCTCGGCAAGACCATGGGCGTGCCGCTTTTCCAGGAGCAGGCCATGAAGCTTGCCATGGTCGCGGCCCAGTTCACGCCCGAGGACGCCAACGGACTGCGCCGCTCGATGGCCACGTTCCGCAACCTCGGCACGGTCGGGGAATATGGCGTGAGGTTCGTGGAGGGCATGGTCCGGCGCGGCTACTACCCGGAGTTCGCCCGGCGCTGCTTCAAGCAGATCGAGGGCTTCGGCTCCTACGGCTTTCCCGAGAGCCACGCGGTGAGCTTCGCCAAGCTGGTCTACGTCTCGGCCTGGATCAAGCGCCACTATCCCGACGTGTTCTGCGCGGCGCTGCTCAACAGCCAGCCGATGGGCTTCTACCAGCCCGCTCAGTTGGTCCGCGACGCCCGCGAACATGGCGTCGAAGTGCGTGGGCCCGACGTGATGGCGAGCCGGTGGGAGTCGACGCTGGAGCCTCTCCCCCGAAGCGGGCGATGCGCGGTGCGCCTGGGGCTCAGCCAGGTCCGCGGCTTGCGCGAAGACGACGCGCTCGCCCTCGTCGCGGCGCGCGAAGCGGGGGCCGACACCCTGGAGGGGCTGGCGCGGCGCGCGGGGCTCACGCGACGGGCGCTGGAACTGCTGGCCGAGGCGGACTCGTTCCGCTCGCTGGGCCTGGACCGACGCGAGGGATTGTGGGCGGTCAAGGCGCTGGCGCCGGAGGTCAGGGCGGCCGAGGAAGCGCCGCTTCTGGCGGAGTTGGGACTCGACGAGCCGGCCGCGGACCTGCCGAAAATGGCGCTTCCGGCGCACGTGGCCGAGGACTACCGGACCACAGGTCTCTCCCTGAAGGCCCACCCTTGCCGCTTCTTCCGCTCCCTGCTGACGAGCCTCGGCGCGGTCCCGACCGAGCGGCTCAAGGCGATGAAGGACGGCGAGCGCGTCACCGTGGCGGGGCTCGTCCTGATCCGCCAGCGGCCCGGCACGGCCAAGGGCGTGATCTTCGCCACGCTAGAGGACGAGACCGGAGTCGCCAACGCCGTGGTCTGGCCCGATGTCTTCTCCGCCAACCGACGCACGGTGATGACCTCGGCCTTTCTGGCGGTGAGCGGGCGCCTCCAGGTCGCATCCGGCGTGATCCACGTGGTGGCCGAGGGCTTCACCGACCTTTCGCCCCATCTGGCGCGCCTGAAGGGGGGTGGCGCGCCATCGGCCGCTCGCGACGCGCCGCCGCCCCGGCTGCAGCGCAGCCGCGACTTCCACTGACCCGAAGGCCAGGCCCGGCCGCCAGCCGGCTCAGTCCCGGGCCGGGTCGACCGGCCGGACGGCGCCCTCGGCCGCTTCGATGACCTCGCCGGCGGCGAGCGCGAGGTCTTCGCGGAAGCGCGCGGGGATGATCTGCACGCCTGTGCGCAGCGCCCCGCTGCGGCCGACGGGCGCGGCCAGGCCCGCAAGGCCCAGCGCCGGCGCGACCAAGGCGGCGCGGATCGAGTCCAGGATGCGCGCCGTGCCCTCCGCCGTCTGGTCCTGGTCCTGCGGCGGCGGCAGGTCGGCGAGCGTCGGCATGACGACCAGCGGCCAGTCCTGGAGGAAGGTCTGCCAGGCCAGCAGTAGCCGGTCGCGCTCGCTCAGCGCGTCGAGCACCGCGGTCGGATCGCTCGGCGGCGGGCTCTGCGCAAGCCAGTGCCGCAGCGCCGCCACCGCGCCCGGATCGCCCATCTGCTCAATGACCGGCGCCAGCACGCGGAATACATCCCCCGACCCCAGAGTGTGCCAGACCCGCACGACGGCCTCGATCTCCGGCGGCGGGGTCTCCTCCACCACGTAGCCGGCGGCGGCGAGGTGGCGGCCAGCTGTGCGAACCGCCGCGGCCTGGGCCGGGTGAATGAAGCCGCCAGGCGGCTCGGGAACTAGCGCAACCCGGATCGGCCGGCGCGGCGGCGGGCCGACAAGCGGCGCATCCACCCAGCGCGTGTCGCGCGGGTCTCCCTGGGCCATCACCTCGAAAGCCAGGCGCAGATCGCGCACGCTCCTGGCCAACGGCCCCTGCGTCGCCATCAACTGGCCCCCGATCGGGCGCGGCCCGGCCGCGGCGCTGTAGGCCGGGATGCGGCCGAGCCCCGTGCGCAGGCCGAACACGCCGTTGCAGTAGGCGGGGATGCGCACCGAGCCGCCGATGTCGTTGCCGTGCGCGATCGGTCCCATGCCCGCCGCCACCGCGGCGCCCGCGCCGCCGGACGAGCCGCCGGGCGTCACGCTCCGGTCGAGCGGGTTCAGCGTGCGGCCGTGCAGCCCGTTCGCCGACATAACCCGCATCGAAAACGCCGGCGCGTTGGTGCGGCCGATGAAGACCGCGCCGGCGCGGCGCAGGTTCGCCACCACCGGCGCGTCGCTCTTGGCGACCAGGTCCTTCAGCGCGACGGCGCCGTTGTCGGTGGGGTGGCCGCGCTGGTCGGTGTTGATCTTGATCGTCACAGGCACGCCGTGCAGCGGGCCAAGCGCCTCGCCGCGCGCACGGGCCGCGTCGCAGGCGTCGGCCGCGGCCAGCGCCTCGTCGTCCATCCGCCGCACCACGGCATTGAGCCGGTCGTTGACCGCGTCCATGCGCATCAGGCACGAGGTCACCACTTCGCGGCTGGACACCGCGCCTAGCCGGATCAGCCGCGCCAGTTCAACGGCGTCGAGACTCCACAGCTCCATCTGTCCTCCCTTGCGTCGCGTCCGCCGATACCCCGGGACGTGCCGGGCATGCTCGCCGCGCCGGTGACGATGCGCCCGTCGCACTCGAGCCAGGCATCATGCTGTGCGCGCGCCGGAATGGATCTTGGTGCCCCAGGTCGGACTCGAACCAACACGCCGTTGCCGGCAACAGATTTTGAGTCTGCCGCGTCTACCATTTCGCCACTGGGGCACAGGGGCGCCGAGGCGCCAGCGACTTAAGGGCTCAGGGGCGCGCTGGCAACGGCGCGGGAGGCGTCGGCGCGGCCGCTCAGCAGCCGCAGCCCATGCAGCAGAAGCCATCGGCGAAGGCGTTCTTGAACCAGGCGAGGTCGGCGGCGCTGATGTAGCGCAGGCCGAGACGCCCCGCGTAGGCGCCCGGATCGGCGATGAACAGGGCCCGCTCGTCCGGGTTGTTGTAGAGCACGTTGGAGAGCTTGCCGAGGTCGCGCGCCCGCGCCGGGCTGTTCGGGGGCGGCGGCGCGCTGTCCGAGAGGTCCGGCGGAGTGGTCGGCTCCGTCGAGGCGGCGGCTTGCGGGGCGGCCCCGGTCGGTGCTGCGGCCGGCGGGCTGCCGGGCGCCGAACCTTCCCCGGGTGCGGTGGCCGCGCCGGTCGCCGGAGTCGCCGGGTCGGCGCGCGCGGCGGCGGCCAGGGCGGTGGCGGCGAAGACGCCGGCGCCCATGGAGAAGGCGCGGCGGGAGGTCATGCTTTCTCTGTCTGCCATGCGTCTCCCCGGCGGCGGCCGGTTCGTCATACCGGCCAGGCTCGCGCGCTGACAAGGAAGCGACCGTTCAAACCTGCTTCACGATCCGGTCGACGGCGATGCGGCCGCGGACAGCTTCAGCGACGTCCGCCTGCGGGCGACGATCGGCGGATGACCCGGGCCCGGCGCGCCCCCTCGTCCCAGCAGCTCGGGCCGCCGTACACCAGCACTTCACACAGGATGTCGCCGCCCGCCCCGTCGACCCACAGGTAGCTGCGCTCCACGGTCACCTGGCGGCCGGCCTCGGTGAAGCCCTCGTACGCATCGCCCCACGGGACCAGCGCGGCGAGATCGCGCCAGCGCAGCGTCAAGGCGCGGTCCAGTTCGTCGTTGGCCATCGCCGCGAGGTCTTCCTCATGCTCGGTCATGTCGGCTCGGTCTCCGGACCGGCCAGGCTAGCCTCCCCTTGCGGCGCCCGGAAGGCGGCCCGCGGAAGGAAGCCCGACGTGGCGCGGCCGCTACGAGCGGCCAAGCTTTGTTTCCGACGCGAGACAGGCCGCTTCCCGCCTGATACGGCAGGGGCAATGCTACGAGGCGTCTACGACTGGATGATGCGCAAGGCGGCGTCGCCGCAGGCCCCGGCCTGGCTGGCGTTGCTCGCCTTCTGCGAGGGCGTGTTCTTCCCGATCCCTCCCGACGTGATGCTGGCGCCGATGGTGCTTGCTCAGCGCGATCGCGCCTGGCGCTACACAGCCATCTGCCTGAGCGCCTCGGTGCTGGGCGGCTCGATCGGATACACGGTCGGCTACTTCCTGCATCCGGTCGGCATCTGGCTCCTCGAGCTGACCGGCAGCGATCCGCATCCGTTCGAGCACTGGTTCCGGGAGGGCTGGGGGTTCGTGCTGCTGGCCATACCGATCCCCTACAAGGTGACGGCGATCGTGTCGGGCTTCTTCAAGCTCTACTTCCCGGTCTTCTTCGCCGCCTCGCTCATCATCCGCGGCCTCCGCTTCGGCCTCGTGGCCTGGCTGATCAGGCGCTACGGCGAGCCGATGCAGGCGTTCGTCGAGAAGCGCCTCGGCCTGGTGGTCAGCGCGGTCGGCCTGGCTCTGATCGGCCTCGTCCTCGTGTTGCGCTTCGCCGTCTGAGCCGCTGCAGGTATAGCGTGGCCATGACCGCCGCCCGCAATCTGCTCAGCCGCTGGCCGCTGTTCGCGCTCCTGATCTCCGCCGCCATGCTCGCCGTCGCGCACGCGTTCCAGACGTTCGGCGGGCTCGCGCCCTGCCATCTCTGTCTCGAGCAGCGGCAGGTCTACTGGTGGGCCATGGCGGTGGCGGGCGTCGCGGTCGCGGTCAGCCTGACCCGCGTGTACGCGCCGACCCCGCGCATCGCGAGCCTCGTGCTCGCCGCGATCTTCGCCTATGGAACCTATCTGGCCGCCTTCCACGCTGGCGCGGAGTGGAAATTCTGGCCGGCGCCTGTGACCTGCTCCAGCACCGGACCGGTGAGCGCGGCCCAGATGCGGGCCCTGCTCGGCGGCGCAGGCGCCCGTCAGCCGGCCTGCGATCAGGCGCCCTGGCGCCTGCTCGGCGTTTCGATGGCCGGCTGGAACGCCTTGATTTCCGCGGGACTTGTCGTGATCAGTCTCGCTGTGGCGATCCGCAAGGAACCGGCGAAGTCATGAAGTCCGTCCCGCCCCGTCCCGGCCCTGGCGCACGCCAGGCGCGTCTGGCCCAGATGCTGCGTGTCGACCACGCCGGCGAGCTGGCGGCCGGCGCGATCTACCGCGGCCAGCGCGCGGTGTTGCGCAGCGCGCCGGGCAAGGGGCGGACGCTGGCGATGATCGCCGATCTCGAAGGGCAGGAGGACGAGCACCTCGCCCGCTTCGACGAGCTTCTGGTCGATCGCCACGTGCGGCCGAGCCTGCTGGCCCCGTTGTGGCGCGCCGCAGGTTTCGGGCTGGGCGCCGCGACCGCGCTGATCGGCGAGCGCGCGGCCCACGCCTGCACCGAGGCGGTCGAAACGGTGATCGAGGGCCATTACGCGCGCCAGATCGACGAGCTCGAGCCGGCCGAGCCGGGGCTGGCCGCCGAGCTCGCGCGGTTCCGCGACGACGAGATCGCGCACCGCGACATCGCGCTCGCCGAAGGCGCCCGCCAAGCGGTCGCCTATCCGCTGCTCGCCGCCGTGATCCGGGCTGGCTGCCGCGCGGCCATCCGCATCGCCGAGCGGGTCTAGAAAGGTCGGGGACGATGGACGTCGACGCCATGCGGCGCGAGGCCGAAGCGCCAACCCAGGCGGGACCGGGCGATTTGGTCGAGGTCGTCCAGACCCTGACCGACGCGTTCGCCGTCGACCCCCACTTCAGCTGGTTCATGCGCGACGACGGCGGCCGCGACGCGGCGCGCCTCGCCTTCTTCCGTCTGCTGATCGGCGAAGAGGGCGTCAAGCGCGGGCGTATCGACCGGCCGGTCGGTGGCGGCGCGGCGGCCGTGTGGATGCCGTTCGCGGCGCTGGGACCGATGCCGCTGATCCTGGAGCTGCGCGCGCTGCCGACCCTGTTGCGCGCCACCGGTCTCGCGCGCTTCGGGCGCCTGATGGCGATCCGCGACGACATGGACAGGCACCACCCGATGGACCGGCCGCACGCCTACTTGTGGTTCCTCGGGGTGAGCCCGGCGGCCCAGGGACGCGGTGTCGGCTCGGCGCTGCTACGCTCGGCCGCCGCGCGGCTCGACGCGGCCTCGATGCCCGCGTACCTGGAGACCGGCACGACCCGCAACGTCGCGCTCTACGAGCGCCATGGCTTCAAGGTGATCTCCGAACACAAGGCCCGCGCCGACGCGCCGCCGATGTGGAGCATGTGGCGCGAGCCCGTGTGAGTCCGCCGTGACCGAGACGCAGAGGCGGATCTGGGGCTACGCGGTCGCGCTGGCGGGCGTGGCCGCGGCGATGGGCGCCCATGTCCTGCTGCTGCCGCTGCTCGGCGACCGCTCGCTGCTGCTCCTGTTCGTGACGCCGGCGCTGGCGGCAGCCGCGCTCGGCGGCGCCGGCCCGGGGTTGGCCGCGACCGGTCTGTCGCTCGCCGCCGCCGCCTGGCTCGAGTGGCTCGACAGCGCGCCGCTCGACGGCGCGGGGCTCACCCTGTTCGGCGTGATCGGCGTCGGGCTGGCGATCGGCGGTGGCAGCTACGCGGTCGCCCGCCGGCGTGGAACGGCCCGCGCGGAAGCGCTCGTGGAGCGCGAGGCGCACCTGCAGTCGATCCTCGATACCGTGCCGGACGCGATGGTCGTGATCGACGACCACGGCCTGATGCAATCGTTCAGCGCCGCCGCCGAGCGCCTGTTCGGCTGGACGAGCGCCGAAACGCTGGGCCGCAACGTCAGCATGTTGATGCCCGCCCCCTACCGCGACGCGCACGACGGCTACCTCGCGCGCTATCTCGCCACCGGCGAACGCCGCATCATCGGCATCGGCCGCGTGGTGGTCGGCCAGCGCCGGGACGGTTCGACGTTTCCGATGGAGCTGGCGGTCGGCGAGATGCGGGTCGGCCCGCATCGTTTCTTCACCGGTTTCGTGCGAGA
>JAKAZA010000132.1 GCA_021816155.1 Pseudomonadota bacterium
TGACGGCCGCGTCAAATTTGACGTCGCGCGACGCCGAAGGGTTACGGGCGCGGCCAGTTCCGTGCATATGCTGATCTCTCCTCAGCGGCCGCCCGCAACGGCGCCGCCGGCAGCCCAAACCGGGAGCCCCTCATGAGCGCCACCGACATCGTCATCGTCTCCGCCCAGCGCACGCCCGTGGGATCGTTCAACGGCGCGCTCTCAAGCCTCCAGGCCCACGACCTGGGCAGGGTCGCGATCCTCGCCGCAGTGGAAAAGGCCGGCATCCAGGTCGGCGACGTGGACGAGGTGATCCTGGGTCAGGTGCTGCAGGCGGGCGCGGGACAGGGGCCTGCGCGTCAGGCTTCGGTCAACGCCGGCGTGCCCGTCGAGAGCCCGGCCTGGAGCGTGAACCAGCTTTGCGGCTCGGGACTTCGGGCCGTCGCGCTCGCCGCCCAGCAAGTCGCCGCGGGCGACGCCAGGATCGTGGTGGCCGGCGGCCAGGAAAGCATGAGCCAGGCGCCCCACGCTCAGAACCTGCGCGGGGGCCACAAGATGGGTGACCTGGCCTTCGTCGACACGATGATCAAAGACGGGCTGTGGGACGCTTTCCACGGCTATCACATGGGCCAGACGGCCGAGAACATCGCGGCGCGCTGGCAGATCACCCGCGAGGAGCAGGATCGTTTCGCCGTCGCGTCGCAGAACAAGGCCGAGGCGGCGCAGAAGGCGGGCAAGTTCAAGGACGAGGTCGCGCCGGTGACCGTCAAGGGCCGGAAGGGCGACACCGTGGTCGCCGACGACGAGTACGTTCGCCACGGCGTGACCCTGGAGAGCGTCGCGGGGCTGCGTCCGGCCTTCACCAAGGACGGCACGGTGACCGCGGCGAACGCCTCCGGCATCAACGACGGCGCGGCGGCGCTCGTCGTGATGAGCGCGGCGGAAGCCGAGAAGCGCGGCTTGAAGCCGCTCGCCCGCATCGCCTCCTGGGCGCATGCCGGTGTGCCGCCTGAGATCATGGGCACGGGGCCGATCCCCGCCACGAAAAAGGCGCTCGAGAAGGCGGGCTGGAAGGTCTCCGACCTGGACCTGATCGAGTCCAACGAGGCCTTCGCCGCCCAGTCCCTCAGCGTGGTGCGTGAACTCGGGCTCGATCCCGCCAGGGTGAACGTCAACGGCGGCGCCATCGCCATCGGCCATCCGATCGGCGCGTCGGGCGCCCGCATCCTGACCACGCTGCTCCACGAGATGCGCCGCTCTGGCGGCAAGAAGGGACTTGCCACGCTCTGCGTCGGCGGGGGCATGGGCGTGGCGATGGCGGTGGAAGCGATCTAGCGCCGTTCTCCCGTGAGAGGAGGCGGGCGGCAGGGAGAGGGACGTCAATGACCAGGGTTGCGTTCGTGACCGGCGGCACGCGCGGTATCGGCCGGGCGATCAGCGCGCGGCTCAGGGCCGCCGGTTACAAGGTGGCGGCGGGATACGCGTCCAACGAGGTGGCGGCGCAGGCGTGCGCCGACGAACTCGGCGTGATGGCTGTGAAGGGCAACGTCTCTTCGTTCCTCGATTGCGCCGAGGCCGTGAAGAAGGTCGAAGCCGAGCTCGGGCCGATCGATACGCTGGTCAACAACGCGGGGATCACCCGCGACGCTGTGCTGCATCGCATGACCGAGGAGCAGTGGAGCGAGGTGATCCGCGTCAACCTTGCCTCGATCTTCAACATGACCCGCAATGTCATCGAGGGCATGCGCGAGCGCAACTTCGGGCGCATCGTCAACATCTCCTCGATCAACGGTCAGAAGGGTCAGGTGGGCCAGTCCAACTACTCGGCCGCCAAGGCTGGCATGATCGGGTTCACCAAGGCGCTGGCGCAGGAGAACGCCAAGAAGGGCATCACGGTGAACGCCATCGCTCCGGGCTACGTCGACACCGAGATGGTGCATGCGGTGCCGCAGAACGTCCTCGAGCAGATCATTGCGGGCATCCCCGTGGGACGCCTCGGGATGGCGGACGAGATCGCGCGATGCGTGGCGTTCCTTGCCGCCGAGGAAGCCGGCTTCATCACCGGCTCCACCCTGACAGTAAACGGCGGTCAATACATCACAGGGTAGTCGGCGGGTCCAAAATCGGCCCCAGTCGAGGGGCATGCACCGGGGAATGGCGGCGCCGCGATCGGCAATGCATGTGGTTGGAGCGTGCGCCGCGACCGTTGCCGCGGGGCTGGCTCTTGCACACTCGTCGGCGGCGGACCCCGCCACCATGCACGCCCTGTTCGGGTCGCGCCTCGGCTACCACCTCAGCGGCCCGGTGATTGGCCGCTACGAGATCGACGAGGGCGGCTCGTTCGTGCTCGACCGCTCAAGCCCCCGCCCGTTGCTCAAGTTCGAGAACAGCCCGGAGATTTGGGTGTTGCAGCCTACGCGCGGACCGCGCGGCGACATGATCTATCGCAACGACCTCGGCGAACCGATGATCCGGGCCACGCGAATTGGCGGCATGACCGTGTTCACCGAGAACAGGCCCGACGGCGCCGCGGCGGCTCTCGAGAGCGCCTCGCCTCCGATCCGCCTGACCGCGCTGAGCCCCGCTGGACTCTTCCAGCGGTTCTATCAGGCAAGCGTGCGCGCCAGCCGGGCCGCCCAGCACGAGGTGAAGTTCGAGACGCGCGAGGATGCCGAGCCGAGCACCGCCGCGGCGGTCGCGGACGCCGCCATGGTGGCCAGCGAGGCGCTGGCCGACATGGCCGGTCGCCCGAGCGCCCGGCGTGTGCTGACCCGTATCGACGACGTGCTGATCGCCCAGGGGGCGCGGCCGGCCGCGACGTTGCAGGGCCGCGTTCTGGTTGTCACCATCGTCGCCAGTCAGGGCGTCTTCGGCCGGCCTTCGTCGCGCCGCATCGAGCGGGCTACGGGCGTGCGCTGACGGGCGCACGCCCGCGCGCTGCGCTCAGAGGTCGCGCCAGCACTGTACGGCCGTGCCGGGCCAGCGCGTGGCCTCGTAGACGCCGCGGGCGACGGCGCGGGCGAGGCAGTCTGCGGCCAGCGCGCCCAGGCGAGCGACCACTGCCAGGCGGCGGTCCGGAAGCGCGCGCCGTCCGGTCGCAAGCGCGAAGACCACGTCGCCGTCGAACGGGGTGTGGGCGGGCCGGATCGCGCGGGCGAGCCCGTCCTGGGCCATGACGGCCAGGCGCTTGGCTTCGGCGGGCGTCAGGACGGCGTCGGTGGCGACGCAGGCGATGGTGGTGTTTTCCCGCCCCGTCGGTGCCGCGCCCTTGGCCAGCCCCCAGTCGTCGGGCGCGGCCGCGAGGCCCGCCGAGCCCAGGTCGCCGAACTCGCCGTCGATTTCGAAAGGCGCGGCCCAGAAGCTGCGTCCGCCCGGCGCCACGACCGCGCCATAGCTGTTCACCGCGACGATCGCGCCCACCGTGTAGCCGTCCTCGCCGACGACCGACGCCGAGCCCAACCCGCCTTTCAGCCTGCCGGCCATCGCGCCCGCCCCTGCGCCGGCCGTGCCCAGCGCGAACGCTTCGCCGGCGGAGCGCGCCGCGGCCATGCCGAGCGAGCGGTAGGGGGGGGTCTCGCCCCAGGCTTTGTCGCCCCCGTTCGCAAGGTCGTAGAGGATCGCCGCGGGCACAATCGGCGAGGGCGGCACGCCCGGCAGGGCGGCCATGCGGTAGCCTTGTCCGGCTGCGCCCAGCACCGCGGTCACGCCGTCCGCAGCCGCGAGACCGAACACCGAGCCGCCCGACAGCACTACAGCGTCGGCCTCGTCGACCAGCATCTCCGGCGCCAGCGCGTCGGTCTCACGCGTGCCGGGCGCGCCGCCGCGCACGTCGCACGCCGCCACGGCGCGTCCGTCGGCCAGGATAACCGTGACGCCGGTGCGCGCCGCGGAGTCCTCGGCCTGCCCGACCCGCAGGCCCGCCACGTCGGTGATGAGGTTGCGGGGTCCAGGGCGGGCGTCGGCCATGCGGTTTGCGGTGGCTAGTACCGATAGTGGTCCGGCTTGAACGGCCCGGCTTGCGGCACGCCGATGTAGTCGGCCTGGTCCTTTGAGAGCTTGGTCAGCTTCACGCCCAGCTTTTCCAGGTGGAGCATGGCGACCTTCTCGTCGAGATGCTTGGGCAGCACGTGCACCTTTCGGTCGTAGCGCTCGCCGTTGGTCCACAGCTCTATCTGCGCCAGGGTCTGGTTGGTGAAGCTGGCGCTCATCACGAAGCTGGGGTGGCCAGTGGCGTTGCCGAGGTTCACGAGGCGTCCCTCGGAGAGCACGATCAGCTTCTTGCCCTCGGGGAACTCGACGTGGTGGACCTGGGGCTTGATCTCGTCCCAGCGGTAGTTGCGCAAGGCGCCGATCTGGATCTCGGCGTCGAAGTGGCCGATGTTGGCGACGATGGCGTTGTGCTTCATCCGGCGCATGTGATCGAGCGTGATCACGTCCTTGTTGCCGGTGGCCGTCACGAAGATGTCGGCGGTCTCGACCGCGTCCTCGAGGGTCTGCACCGCATAGCCTTCCATCGCCGCCTGCAGCGCGCAGATCGGGTCGATCTCGGTGACGATCACCCGCGCGCCGCCCTGGCGCAGCGAGGCCGCCGAGCCCTTACCCACGTCGCCGAAGCCGCAGACCACGGCGACCTTGCCGGCCAGCATCACGTCGGTGCCGCGGCGGATCGCGTCGACCAGGCTCTCGCGGCAGCCGTAGAGGTTGTCGAACTTCGACTTGGTGACGCTGTCGTTGACGTTGATCGCTGGGAACGGCAGCTCGCCGCGCTCGGCCAATTGGTAGAGGCGGTGGACGCCGGTCGTAGTCTCCTCGGAGACGCCCTTGATCGCCGCGCGGATCGCCGAATAGAAACTCGGCTTCTCCTTCAGGTATCGCTTCATGACCGCATAGAGCGCTTCCTCTTCCTCGTTGTTGGGGTGGTCGAGGATCGTGGGGTCCTTCTCAGCCTTGGGGCCGAGCACGCAAAGCAGCGTCGCATCGCCCCCGTCGTCAAGGATCAGGTTGGGGTAGCCGCCGTCGGACCATTCGAAGATGCGGTGGGCGTAGTCCCAGTATTCGGTCAGGGTCTCGCCCTTGACCGCGAAGACCGGCGCGCCTCTAACCGCGATGGCCGCCGCGGCGTGATCTTGCGTGGAGAAGATGTTGCACGAGGCCCAGCGCACCTCCGCGCCCAGGGCCTGCAACGTCTCGATCAGCACCGCGGTCTGGATCGTCATGTGAAGCGAGCCGGCGATGCGCGCGCCCTTCAGCGGCTGGTCCTTGGCGAACTCCGCGCGCACCGCCATGAGGCCGGGCATCTCGGTCTCGGCGATCTCGATCTCCTTGCGCCCCCAGTCGGCGAGGGCGGGGTCTCGGATGACGTAATCGGCCACGGGCGCTCTCCTCAGGGGATAGAGCCGGCTCTATAGCCGCCGATCTCCGACACCGCAACGTGCATATAAGGAAACCTTTATATCTAGCGCCAGAATGGCTTCGCGTCGGCGAATGCGTCGAGCACCGTCTGCGCGCGCGCGGTCAGCGGACCGACGCGGGCCTTGTGCGCGCCGGCGATACGACCGGCGGCGGCGACGGACGCGGCTCCGGCGCGGCCGGGCGCACCCGCCGCCTCGTGCGCCAGCCGCTCGCCCACGACGAGGTCGTTCAGCTCGCCCAGGGCGTCCTGCACGTCCTTCAACGCGACGATGAAGGCTTTCGCGCGTTTCGGCCGATCATAGAGGCAGACGAAGACGTCGGCGGCGTAGCGCAGCTTCTTCGCCTGGATGCGCAGCTCGTGACGGGCCTCGTCGTCCAGGTCGCCCAGCTTCGCGCCGCGAGCGAGGATCTTCTTCCGCCGCTCCGACAGCTCATCTTCCGCGAGCCGCGTCACCGGCCGCCGCCGCGCCTTGCCGACCGCCTCGGCGGCAGTCCACGCCCCGGCCTCGATCCAGACCAGAAGGTCGAGCATGAGCCGCCGGAAGCGCTCGCCTTCCGCGGCGCTTACCGCGCGGACGTAGGCCATGCGACGCGCGCCGCGCAGGCGAAGGCCAAGCCCCTTCAGTCCTTCCGGGTCCTCCTTCAGGGCCACCGCCGTCCGGTAGTCGCCGTGCAGCAGCACATCGAGGTTGCGCGCCGCGTCGAGTTCGCCGGCCAACCATTTGAGCTCTGCTCTGATCGACGCCAGGCGGGCGTCGGCGACCACCTCCTTGAAGCTGGTGATGAGGCTTCTGAGGCGGCGGATGCCAACGCGCATCTGGTGGATCACCTCGGGGCTGGCGCGGTGGCGCAACCGTTCGGCATTGACGGCGATCTGGCGCAGGCACGCGCGCGCCGCCGCCTGGAACGCCTCGCCCGAGGTCATGCCGGGCGACAGCCTGGGCGCCTGGAACTTGCGCGCGTGTGAACGCGGCGGCCGCGCCAGCGCGTCGCCGCGTTCGGCCTTTGTCGTGAACGAGAGCGTCAGGTCGCCGTCGGCCGCGAGACGGCGGGCCAGCGCGAAGAGTCCCCACTGAGGCCCGCGCTTCAGCTCGAGCTCAAGCTCCGCGAACCGCGCCTCCCGCCTTCCGGCCCTGGCGACGCCTTCGTCGAACGCCAGCTCGATCGTGCTCTCACCCTCCACGACCTGCGCCGTCCTTCGCAGCACCTCGACGACGTAGGTCGGCGCCACCCGCACGCCTTTCGGCAGCAGCCGCCCGGCCGGCGTGCCGCGCAGCAAGGCCAACTCGGGCTTCGGGCCCTTCACCTGCGACTCCCACTCGCCGCGGCTCAGAGCCCCATCCCCGGCGTCCTTCAGCGTCTGGGTGAAGGCGTCCCCGACCCGGCGGACCCGCAGAGCCATGCCGGCGCGTCGCAGCGCGCCCTTCGCGGTGTCGTAGTAGGTCGAGACCTGCCGCTTCGCTTCGGCGTGAGCGAGCGCCTCGACGCCGGCAAGCGTCTCCGCCGCCCGCGTCAGGGGAATGACGAACTTCAGCTCGATCTCACGCGGCGCGCCGGCCATCGCGGTCTCTCCGCTCGCCCCAGGAGGAAACGTGCGTAGGATGCGCGCGCTGCGGCGCCAAGTCCAAGCTCCGCCACGGCGGTTCGCCGGAGGGGCGGCTAGCGATCTTCCTCGAACCGATTTGCGACCAGTTCGGCGAGCGCGGCGACGGCGGCCTCCGCGTCGGGGCCGTCGGCGCGGATGGTGATGCGACTGCCCGGCCCGGCGGCCAGCATCATCAGGCCCATGATTGAGCGCGCGTCGACCGTCGCGCCCTCCTTGGAGACCGTCACCTCGGCGTCGAAGGTCGCCGCCATCTTGACGAACTTGGCCGAGGCGCGCGCGTGCAGGCCACGCTCGTTGGTGATCTCGACAGAGGCTTCGGACGCCGCCACCGCCGCGGCGCCTACTTCTCGCCCGATAGGACGTACGAGGCGACCGAGATGTACTTTCGGCCGGCCTCCTGGGCGTGGTGGACGCAGGTCGGCAAGTCTTCCCGCAGGCGAAGGCTGGCGAGCTTGATCAGCATCGGAAGGTTGAGCCCGGCGATGACCTCGGCCTTGGTCTGCTCCATTACCGAGATGGCGAGGTTCGAGGGCGTGCCGCCGAACATGTCGGTGAGCAGGATGACGCCGCCGCCGTCATTGACCCTCTCGCAAGCGGCCAGGATGTCGCGGCGACGCCGCTCCATGTCGTCGTCCGGGCCGATGCAGATCGCCGCAACCGCCTGTTGAGGGCCCACGACATGCTCCATCGCATGTACGAACTCTTCCGCCAGGCGTCCGTGAGTTACGATCACGAGCCCGATCATTGGCGAGGCCTCAAGAGGAATCCCCGGCAGCAGCGCGGCCCCCACCGCCGCGAGACGGGGCTTGATACCCCTGTTGCCACGCCGCTCCAAGATGCTGCATTGCGCGGCGGAGTTTCGCGGGTGCGGAAGGCTCGCGTGCATCGAGCCTAATGCGCGGCAGGGTGGTGCCCAGGAGCACGTCGACCACCGGGGCGGGAACCCGCTCGATCGCAGTCGGGTCGACGGCGCAGCTCACCGCAAGGCCGATCTCCGCGAACGTGAGCGGCGGCTCGGCCATCACGCCGTGGCCGCGGGCCTCTATCAGGCCGGCGAGCGTATCCGGAGCACGACCGAAGAGGCGGCCGCCCGACGCCCAGACCACGGTGCGATCGTCGGCGACGAGCCGGAAACCCGCGTCGAGGCAGCGCAGCGCAAGGTCGCTCTTGCCCGCGCCCGACGGGCCTTCGAGCAGGGCGCCGCGCCACCAGCCGTCCAGTCGGAGCGCCACGAGGCCCGCGTGCCGTATCAAGCGCCCGGCTTTCGCAAAGGGAGCTCCACGACGAACCGGGCGCCCGCGACGCCGCCATCCGTCGCCGGCCGGTTCTCCGCACGGATGCGGCCGCCGTGCGCGTCGACGATCTGCCGGGCGATCGAAAGGCCGAGGCCGGAGTTGCCGCCGAAGGCCGCGCCGCGCGGGCGCGCCGTGTAGAAACGCTCGAACACCGTCTCCAGGTTCTCCGGCGGCATGCCAGGGCCATCGTCGTCGACCAGCACGCGCGCCGCGGCGCGGTCGTGGGTGAGCGTAACGCGCACCTCGCCGCCCGGCGGCGAGAAGGAGCGGGCGTTGTCGATGAGATTGCGGAACACCTGCCCGAGCGGACCTTCCTGGCCGGCTACGGTGGCGTTGTCCGCGCCGTCGGCGACGAGACGCACCGTCGCCTCGCCCTCGCGGCGCATCGCGTCGTAGAGGGCGGTGATGTCACGAAGCAGCCGGTCGAGCGCCACCGGCTTCATCGACTCACGCGAAAGCTCGGCGTCGAGGCGCGAAGCGTTGGAGATGTCGGTGATCAGGCGGTCGAGTCGGCCGACGTCCTGCTTCAGAATCCCGAGGAGCCGGTCCCGCGACGGCCCGTCCTTCACCAGCTCCAGCGTCTCCACGGCCGATCGGATCGACGTCAGCGGGTTGCGGATCTCATGCGCGACATCGGCGGCGAAGCGCTCGATCGCCTCCATGCGGGCGGACAGCGTGTGGGTCATGTCCTCGAGCGAGCGCGCGAGGTCGCCGAGCTCGTCCTTGCGCTCGGCGATGTCTGGGAGATCGATGGCGCGGGCCCGCGACAGCCGCACGCTGTCGGCCGCCGCTGATAGTCGCCGCACCGGCTGCGCGATCAGCTGGGTCAGCATCACGGACGAAACCAGGGTCACCACCACGGCGATGACGACAAACGGAATGAGCGCGATCCAACCGGCGGCGATCACCTGGTCGACGTCGCTGGCGTCGAGCGTCAGCACGCCGACGACCTCTCGCACATGCTCGATCGGCACGGAGACGGAGACCACGCGGCCCCCATCCTCGCCGGGCCGAACGCCGCTCACCGTCGCTCCGGACAGCGCGCGCGCGACCTCCTGCTGGAGGATCTTCTCGGCCCCGGGCGCCGGATGCGGCGTCAGCCAGGCCAGGAACGGCAGCTCGAGCGAATGCTCGCCAGGCTTGCGCGCCGGCGGCAGCGGCATCGCCTCGACGTTGTCAGAAGCGACGTACGAGTCGGCGATCAGTCGCCCGTCGGCGTCGAAGAGGCGCACGCGCTCCGACTTCGGGATCGCCAGCGACTCGAGGATGTCGCTGGCGTCGTCGGCCTGCAGAAGCGGCTCCGGATCGCCCTGCGTCGCGAGGCGATCAATGACGTTGGCGATCAGCTCACCTTCCGTGCGCAGCGACTCGATGCGTGCGTTGACCAGGCGCTGGCTGAGCTGGTTCAGCAGCACCGCCCCGCCCACCAGGACCGCCAGGCCGGCGAGGTTGAGTATGATGATCAGGCGGCCGATCCGCGACGGACCGGCCGTGACTCGCCGTCGGGCCGGCCGGCGGATGCGCTCAGGTTTCGCGGTAGCGGTAGCCGACACCATAGAGGGTCTCGATCGCGTCGAACTCCGGGTCGACCTGACGGAACTTCTTGCGCATGCGCTTGACGTGGCTGTCGATGGTGCGGTCGTCGACGTAGACCTGATCGTCGTAGGCTGCGTCCATCAGATTGTCGCGGCTCTTCACGAAGCCGGGGCGCTGGGCCAGCGACTGCAGCAGCAGGAACTCCGTCACGGTGAGGCGGACCGGCTTGCCGTCCCAGAGGCAGTCGTGGCGCGCCGGATCGAGCGTGAGCCGGCCGCGCTTGATCGCCTTGGCGCCGGCCGCGGCCGAGCCGGCCGCGTCCT
>JAKAZA010000014.1 GCA_021816155.1 Pseudomonadota bacterium
GCGGCCGTCGACGTGGCCTCGATCTCGACGCCAGCCAGCGTCCACGCCGCCTCGGAGCTGGCGGCCCTCGGCGCGGGCAAGGCGACGTATATCGAGAAGCCCATCGCGGTCAGCCCTGACGAGGCGGAGGCGATCGTGGCGGCGGCGCGACGCAGCGGCTTGGTTGTCGCGTGCGGCTTCCTCGAGCGCGCCGGTCTCGCCGCCATGGGCCTCTTCGACGTTCCCGAAGCGCCTCGGCTCCTAGAAGCGGTGCGGGTAAGCCCGCCCGGCCTGCGCAACCTCGACGTTTCGGTCGTGCTCGACCTGATGATCCACGACCTCGATCTTGCCCTGGCGCTGAATCCCTCGTCGCAGCCCTTGGCGGTCGAGGCGGAGGGCGCTGCGATCGCCAACGCGACGCCTGACGTGGTCGAGGCCGAGGCCGACTTCGAGGACGGTTTCATCTGCCGCTTCCGCGCCTCACGCGTCGCGGACAGGCGGGAGCGAACCATGCGCTTGGTCTATCCGTCCGGCGAGGTGCGGGTCGACTTCCTCACCCACGAGTTCACCAACACCACTCCGTTCCCGCTCAACCCGAACTTCGATGAGACACCTGCCGGCCGCGACAAGCTGGGCGCGAGCATCGGCGCCTTTCTGGCCGCTGCGCGCGGGGAGACCGCCGCGCCGCTCGCCAGCGCGATCGACGGCGCCCGCGCCCTGGATCTTGCGCTCGGGGTGGAGCAGGCCCTCGCCCAGCAGGGGCTCTTCTAGCAGCCCGTCGCCCATCGCGGGGCCGCCGCCCAAGCTTGCCAGCGCCCTTCGCCGGTCGCAACGTAGCGGCAACGAAGAGGGAGGACGCCCGAAATGGCGGACGGAAGCGCGCGGCCGCAGGCCTATTACGACGAGATCAAGCAGAAGTTCGCCGAAGAGCGCGACCTGCGTCTTGCTTACCGGCCCGAGGGCACGGGCCAGTACACTTCCGATCTGACCGGCGCGCTGGCGGCATACACGATCGACCCGCACACCGAGGAGATTCCGCCGCGCGCGCCGATCGACGACGAGGTCGAGGTGCTTTTCATAGGCGGCGGCTTCTCGGCCCTGCTCACTGCCGCGCGGCTGCGCGAACGCGGGGTTCAGAGTATCCGCATCGTCGAGCGCGGCGCCGACGTCGGCGGCACCTGGTACTGGAACCGCTATCCCGGCGCAGCCTGCGACGTTCCGTCCTACGACTACCTGCCGCTGCTTGACGAGATGGGCTACGTGCCCTCGCGGTTCTACGCCAAGGGCCCCGAGATCTTCGCCCACTGCCAGGCCATCGCGCGCCGTTACGACCTCTATGAGCTGGCCGTGTTTGGCACCACGATCACGTCGACTACCTGGGACGACAGGGCCAAGCGCTGGCGGATCGGCACCGACCGTGGCGACCGCATGACCGCGAAGTTCGTCATCTGCGCCAACGGCACACTCTCCAAGCCGAAGCTCTCCAAGATCCAGGGGATGGAGCGCTTCAGAGGCAAGGCTTTCCATTCCTCGCGCTGGGATTATGATTACACTGGCGAGGACCTCGGAAAACTCGCCGATAAGGTAGTGGGGATCATCGGCACCGGCGCTTCGGCCGTGCAGGCGATCCCGCGCCTCGGCGCGGCGGCGAAGGAACTCTACGTCTTCCAGCGCACGCCTTCAGGCATCGACATCCGCGGCGACCGGCCGACCGATCCCGAGTGGGCCGCCGGCCTTCCGCCTGGCTGGCAGCAGGCGAGGCGAATGAAGCACATCCGCGGGCGGCCCGAGGATATCGCCCGCGCCGCAGAACTGGCCAAGCTGTCGCGCGAGGAGAAGATCCGTCGTCAGGAGAACGCCAACATCGACCACATGATGCGGATCCACGCCCGCATCGACGAGATCGTGGAGGATAAGGCCACGGCTGACGCCTTGAAACCTTGGTACATGTTCATGTGCAAGCGGCCCTGCTTTGACGACGACTACCTGCCCACCTTCAACCGGCCGAATGTTCATCTCGTAGATACCAGAGGCAGAGGGATTTCCGAGATCAGCGAGGAGGGGCTAATTTTCGAAGACCGAACGTATCCGCTCGATCTTCTTATCTACGCCACTGGGTTCGAAGTGCAGAAGACAGGCATCTACAACGAGATTCGAGGGCGAGACGGCCGCGAAATCAACGAGACCTACGCGGACGGCATCCGGACTCTATTCGGCGTGCATACGTCGGGCTACCCGAACTTCTTCATCATGGGCGGTTACCAGGCTTCGTTCCAGTTCAACCTGACCTTCATGCTGCAGACGCAGGGCGATCACATCGCCGAGTGCATCAAGATGGCGCGGGACGGCGGCTACGAGGAGATCGACGTCTCGCCCGAGACAGAGGAATGGTGGGTGCAGGAGGTGATCGCCCACCGCGGCAAGACCAGCCGCAACGCGGACTGCACGCCGGGCTATTACAACTTCGAGGGCGAGTTCAACCGTCGCCAGGACGGCAACTATAATGGCGGCTTCTTTCAGTACTACACCCACATGCAGGCGATCCGCGGCGAGCTGGCCAAGCACTTCAACTGCGCCTGACCAGGCGCGGTCTGTCGACCTTCAGCGGAGTGGCTGCCCCGTGGTCGTCTGGGGCGTGCGGACGATCGCCGCGCGTTGCCGGGCCGCCGCCCGCGCCGCTTCGAGCCGCTGCTGAAAGGCGACCTGCGCCTGTCGCCGCGCTGCGGCCTCCGCCGCCAGGCTCTGCTGCTGGGCCCGCTGCTCCGCCAGGAGCGCCGCCTCGCGCTGAGCGGCCCGTTGCTGGGCGAGCGCCGCGGCCTGCTGCCGGGCTTGCAGTTGCTCGGCGGCCAGCTGCGCCCGGCGTTGAGCTGCGGCCTCGGCGGCGAGGCGCTGCTGCGCCGGTCCTTGCGGCGCCTGCTGCTGCGCGCGCCACCCCGCAGGGGGCGGCGTCATGAGGTGCGCTTGCCGCCATTGCCGAGCTTCGACGACCGGCTGCTGCTGCGGCCGCCGTGGCGCCCCGTTGTGGTTCGAGGGGCCGCTAGTGGGGCCGGACCGTGGAGCATGCGACGAGACTTGCGGTGCGTTGGCGTAGACGCCTGGAAGGCGGCCCCGCCGTGCTGGGACGCCCTGTTGTCCGGGGGCGTTCGGTGGTGGGCCGTAATATGGCGTCGGGGCCGTCGCGCCACTGGCGGGGGCAGGGGCGCCATAACCCTGGGCCGGACCGCCATAGCTCTGGGGCGGCGGCTGCCGGTAGAGGCGCGCGTCGGCCTGGGCCCGGGCCCAGTCCCGGCTGGCGCGGCCAGGGTCGTGCATCTGCTGGTCGACGCGGGCCGCCCAGACCAGTCGCTGCACCTGCTCGCCAGCCCAATGCGCAGCTTCCTGTGGGCCGTACTGGGCGTGGTAGGCTTGCCAGGCGCCATTGGACTGCTGTTCCTGAGCCCAGGCCCGGCGCTGGGCTGCGACGGCGCCCTGCTGAGCAGCCCAGCTGGCCTGCGCCACCCCTTCGCGCGCGGCGTTCAGGGACGCCCGATAGAGCGCGCGCCCGTGTTCGAGGTAGCGTCCGGCCCAGGCGGCTCGCTGACCGACGGCGTAGGGAGACAACTCCTGGCCGGCGGCGTCGTACACCGCGACCAGCGCACCGTCAGAGAAGCCATAGCCGTAGTCCGGTCCCTGGACATAGAAAGGCTGATCAGAGCCGGGCTCGTAATAATAATACTGATAGCCACCCGGGATCTGCTCGAGGACGCACTGGTAATTGTCGCTGGTGCGCCACACCTCGGGCCGGACGCCCCCGCCAAAATCATATGTGTAGTCAGGAGGAGCATCTCCGAACACGTTGGCCAACGCCGCCGCCCGGTCGGCGAAGGCGTAGGCCGACTCCTGGCTAACAGGCTGGGCGATCGGTGCGGGCGGCGCCGCGGGCAGGTCGGCGACCGGTGGCGCTGGGATCAGCGGCACATTCGCGCTGACAGGCGCGAGGGCGCCGAGGGGCGCGACCGAGGGCGCCTGTGCGGTTCGATGACACGCGGCGAGGGCGGCCGCCATTGCGCAAGCGATAGCAAGGCGCGAGGCGGATGCGAGGCGTTGTCGGCGGACCATGGCGTTCACCCCGGTGGGGGCCCTGTTGGCGCAAGTGTCGCTGTTTTCGCTCGCCTCACGTGAACGAGAGCGCAATGGAGCGACCGGCGCCATCCCAAGCTGGTTCCGGCGTGAGATCGCGGATGGGCGCACCGGCCTTTGAAGAGATCGCGGAGGCCGTCTCTTCACGCTCTGACCGTTTCAGTCGCCCGCCGCCGCCCTGCGCGCCCGGTCGATGCCTTCCTGCAGCATACGCCGGCCGTCCGCTGCGTCGCCCCAGCGCACGATCCTGACCCACTTGCCGGGCTCGAGGTCCTTGTAATGGTGGAAGAAATGCTCGATCTGACGGATCGTGATCTCGGGAAGGTCGGTGTAGTTCTCAACGTGGTCGTAGCGAGCGGTCAGGCGCCGGCTTGGCACACCGATCAGCTTCTCGTCGCCGCCGTGCTCGTCCTCCATGACCATAACGCCGACGATACGGCAACTCATGATCGCGCCCGGGAAGATCGCCCGCGTGTTGGCGATCAGCACGTCGCACGGGTCGCCGTCCTCCGACAGCGTGTGCGGGATGAAGCCGTAGTTCCCCGGATAGCGCATCGACGTATAGAGGAAGCGGTCGACCATGAGCGCGCCCGAGGGCTTATGCATCTCGTACTTGATCGGTTCGCCGCCGATCGGCACCTCGATCACCACGTTCACTTCGTTGGGCGGGTCGGACCCGATCGGCACGGCGGCGAGGTTCATGGGGATCGCGTCTCCAGCGTTGAGTGCGCACGGATACCGGAGCGTGACCCGGCCTTCCAGCCGGTGGCAGGCCTTCAGCGGAGTGCGCAACGGGACGCCAACGAAAGGCTTTTTCGCGAAATGCCGGCGTGGCGCCTCCACGCAATGCCTTCTTTGGGCGCCGGGTGATCTGCTAATGCGAGTCTTCTCGAAGCTGAGAGACGGTCCCGGCCATGCCTGCCTATCGTTCCCGCACATCCACGCACGGCCGCAACATGGCCGGCGCCCGCGGCCTCTGGCGCGCCACCGGCATGAAGGACGCCGATTTCGGTAAACCGATCATCGCCGTCGCCAACTCCTTCACCCAGTTCGTGCCCGGTCACGTGCACCTGAAGGATCTCGGTCAGCTCGTCGCGGCTGAGGTCGCAGCCGCCGGCGGCGTGGCGAAGGAATTCAACACGATCGCCGTCGACGACGGCATCGCCATGGGCCACGACGGCATGCTCTACTCGCTGCCGTCGCGCGAGCTGATCGCCGACGCCGTCGAGTACATGGTCAACGCCCATTGCGCCGACGCGCTGGTGTGCATCTCCAACTGCGACAAGATCACGCCCGGCATGCTGATGGCGGCGCTGCGCCTCAACATCCCGACGGTGTTCGTCTCCGGCGGGCCGATGGAGGCCGGCAAGGTGCTGCTGTCCACCGGCGCACGGAAGGTCGACCTGATCGACGCCATGGTGGCCGCCGCCGACGACGCCGTCTCCGACGAGGACGTAAAGGTCATCGAGCGATCGGCCTGCCCGACATGCGGCTCCTGCTCGGGCATGTTCACGGCCAACTCGATGAACTGCCTGACCGAGGCGCTCGGCCTGTCGCTGCCGGGAAACGGCTCGATGCTGGCGACCCACGCGGACCGCAAGCAGCTCTTCCTCCGAGCCGGGCGGCTCGTGGTCGAGCTCGCGCGCCGCTACTATGAGGGCGACGACGCCACCGTGCTGCCGCGCTCCATCGCCAGCTTCGAGGCGTTCGAGAACGCCATGACCCTCGACATCGCCATGGGCGGGTCCACCAACACTGTGCTGCACCTGCTGGCCGCCGCCCACGAGGGGCAGGTCGGTTTCACCATGGCCGATATCGACCGGCTTTCGCGCCGTGTGCCATGTCTCTGCAAGGTGGCGCCGGCCAAGGGCGACGTGCACATGGAGGATGTGCATCGCGCTGGCGGCGTCATAGGCATTCTGGGCGAACTGGATCGGGCAGGTTTGATCCACGCCGATCTGCCCACGGTCCACTCGCCGAGTCTGAAGGCGGCGCTGGAGACCTGGGACATCGCCCGCAATCCGAGCGACGCGGTCAGCGCCTTCTTCCGCGCCGCCCCGGGCGGCGTGCCCACGCAGGTCGCCTTCAGCCAGGCGTCCCGATGGGACGATTTCGACACCGATCGTGCTGGCGGGGTCATCCGCGATCGTGCGCACGCCTTCAGCCAGGATGGCGGTCTGGCGGTGCTGTTCGGCAATCTGGCTGAGGACGGCTGCATCGTGAAGACCGCCGGGGTCGACGACAGCATCCTGCGGTTCTCGGGCCCGGCGCGCGTCTACGAGAGCCAGGACGCGGCTGTTTCGGGAATCCTCACCGGAGAGGTGAAAGCCGGCGACGTGGTGGTGATCCGCTACGAGGGGCCCAAGGGCGGCCCAGGGATGCAGGAGATGCTCTATCCCACCAGCTACCTGAAGTCGAAGGGCCTGGGCAAAGCCTGCGCGCTGATCACCGACGGGCGCTTCTCGGGCGGCACCTCGGGCCTCTCCATCGGTCACGTCTCGCCGGAAGCCGCCGAGGGCGGCGCGATCGCGCTCGTCGAGAGCGGTGACCGGATCGAGATCGATATCCCCGCGCGGTCGGTGCGTCTCGCCGTCAGCGATGCCGAGCTCGATCGTCGCCGCGCGGCGATGGACGCCCGCTCAGACGGCGGCTGGCGCCCAGCGGCCTCCCGTCCCCGCAAAGTGTCCGCGGCGTTGCGGGCCTATGCGGCCCTCACCACGAGCGCTGCGCGCGGCGCCGTCCGGGACGTCGACCAGCTGGCGCGGAGCGGCAAGGCTGCGGCGCGCACGGCGCGGGCCGAATAGGCGATGCTGCGGGAGGTCCAGCTCGACATCAACGGCGAGCCGCGCCGCGTCCGTGTCGACGACACCGCGAGCCTCCTCGACGTGCTGCGCAACCACCTCGAGCTGAAAGCCGCACGCTACGGCTGTGGGGCGGGTCAGTGCGGGACCTGCGCGGTGATCGTGGACGGCGAGGAGCGGGCGTCGTGCCAGCTCGAGGTGGGCAACCTCGAAGGCAGGCGCATCACCACGCTGGAGGGCATCGGAACGCCGGACAGGCCGCACCCGCTGCAGACGGCTTTCATTGATCTCCAGGCAGGACAATGCGGCTACTGCCTAGCCGGCATACTGGTGGGCGCGAAGGCGCTGCTCGACCGGAACCCAGACCCGAACCGCGCCGAGATCGCGGAGGCGCTGAGCTGGCACCTCTGTAGGTGCGCGGTCCACAACCGCATCATGGCCGCCGTCGCGCTCGCGGCGAAGCGGATACGCGAGGGTGGCCCGTCTTGAGCATCCCCGCCAGCCTCGCCGCCAACCCGCGCCTCGACCGCTGGGTCGGGTTCGAAGAGCCGGGTCTCGTCCGCGTGGCGGTCGGCAAGGTCGAGTACGGGCAGGGAGCGTTGACCGGCCTCGCTCAGATCGCGGCCGAGGAGCTGGACGTCGGTCTCGACCGGCTCGACGTGGTCAACCCGGAGACGGACCTATCGCCGGACGAGGGGCTCACCGTCGGTTCGATGTCCACCGAGATCTCCGGCGCGGCGATCCGCCAGGCGTGCGCCGAGGTGCGGGCGCTGTTCGTGGCTGCGGCGGCGAGGCGCCTGGGTTGCGCCCCTGGCGACCTCGACGTCGACGACGGCGCCTTTGTTCGAAATGGAGCGCCGAGCGGCCTCGACTATTGGGCGCTAGCGGCCGAGGTCGACCTCGCCGTCGCGCCGACTGGCGAGGCGGCGCCGAAATCGCCTGATCGGCACAGGATCGTGGGCCGAAGCCATCAGCGGCTCGACCTGCCCGCCAAGGTCTTCGGGGCGGCTTATTTGCACGACTTGGTGCAGCCCGGCATGCTGCATGCCCGCGTCCTGCGTCAGCCTGGTCCGACCGCGAAGCTCGCGGGGCTCGACGAAGCCGCCATCCGGCGTGCGGCCGGCGCGCCGGTCGAGATTCTGCGCGAGGGCCAGTTCGTGGCCATTCTCGCTCCGAACGAAGCGGCCGCGAACGCGGCGATTGGTGCGGCCGAGCAGGTCGCCCAGTGGGACAACGCCCGTGATTTGACGCCTGCGCTCTCCGAGGCGACGTCGCTGAAAGAGCTCCCTTGCGAGAGCTTCCCGTCGCCGCTCCCGCCAGTCGAACCGTCGAACCGTCGTCGGTTCGCCGCCTCGTACAGCCGCCCCTACATAGCCCACGGTTCGATGGGCCCATCGTGCGGCCTTGCGGTGTTCCGCAACGGCGAGCTGACGGTCTGGACGCACGCGCAGGGCGTTTACCCGATGCGCACGATGCTGGCGCGCATCTGCGGGCTAGCGCCTTCGAACATCAAGGTGATCCATACACAGGGCGCCGGCACCTACGGCCACAATGGGTCGGACGATGCGGCGATCGACGCGGCCCTGATCGCAGTCAGGAAGCCGGGGATTCCGATCCGCGCCCTCTGGCGGCGCGAAGACGAATTCGGGCATGAGCCGGTCGGCACTGCGATGCACGTCGAGCTGACGGCCGAACTCGATGCGGGCGGCCGGATCGCCGACTACGGCGCGGAGATCTGGAGCGGCTCGCACACCGGTGGCCGCGGCCGTTGCCTAGCGGAGACCGCGCTCGGCCTGCCCGCGCCGCCGCCGTTCGTCCCGCCGGGCGCCCAGGCGGGCCAGCGTTTCTCGGGCGGCGTCCTGAACGCGGTCCCGTCGTATGACATCCCGGTGAAGCGGGTGACCGAGCACGTTGTGCAGGCGCCTGTGCGCACGTCCTCATTGCGCGGTCTCGGTGGTCCGGTGAACACCTACGCGACCGAGTGCTTCGTCGATGAGCTGGCCGAACTCGCGGGTCAGGACCCGGTGGCGTTCCGGCTGGCGCAGGTGAGTGACCCCCGCGCGCGCGTCGTGATCGAGAGGACTGCGGCGATGTGCGGCTGGGCCGCGCGCGGGCCGGCTGGGACCGGTCACGGACTCGGTTTCGCCTACTGCCGCTATCGCGAGCGCGGCGCCTATGTCGCCGCCGCTGTCGCGCTCCATGTCGACACCGAGGTGCGGCTTGATCGCATGTGGTGCGCCGCCGACTGCGGCCAGGTGATCAACCCGGACGCCTGCATCAACCAGCTCGAGGGCGGCATGATCATGGCCGCCAGCTGGGCCTTGAAGGAGCAGGTGCGCTTCTCCGGTGCCGGCGTCGTGACCACCACCTGGGACGACTACCCGATCCTGCGCTTCGATGAGGTCCCGCCGGTCGACATCGAGCTGATCATGGCGCAGACGGAGCGCTCGGTCGGCTCCGGCGAAGTCTCGCTCGGCCCGGCGATGGCGGCGATCGGCAACGCCGTGGCGCATGCGCTCGGCGCACGCCTGCGCGACCTGCCGTACACCCGCGACCGCATCGCGAGGGCGCTGCTGGCCGATTAGGCCGGCCCACGCGAGGTTGATCTGTCGCAAGGCTCGCGTCGCTGATCGGCGCGAGCCTGCGCCAGGCTGTCGCGCGTCCTTATGCATTCCTTACGGCCCAGCCAGCCGATCCCGGTCGAGTTTTGATCGCCCTGCGCCGGATACTCCGGCCCTCAAGTCCCGCCCTCCAGCGGAAAAGAGGAGAGTCATGGCCGACCTCATCTACCTCGCCGTCGGCGTCGCCGCGCTCGGCGTCTTCGCGCTCTACGCCCTCGGGCTGAAGCGGATCTGACGCCGATGATCGTCTCGCTGATCTACGCCGCGGCCGTGCTGGCCATTGGCGCCTACATGGTCGCGGCCCTGCTTCGCCCCGACAAGTTCTAAGCCTCAGAAGAATCAAGGATATCCATCATGGATCCGCGCGGCTGGGGTGAGATCCTCTTCACCATCGCCATCACCGTGGCCCTCGCCGTTCCGTTAGGCGCCTACTTGGCGCGCGTCTGGCAGGGTGGGAAGACCTGGCTCGACCCGGTGCTGAAGCCGGTCGAGGCCGGCCTCTACTGGACGTTCGGCGTCGACGCGAAGAAGCAGCAGAACTGGCTCGCCTATTCGCTGTCGATGCTGGCGTTCAGCATCGCCAGCTTCGTCGTGTTGTACCTGATCCTGCGCTTCCAGAACCTGCTGCCGTTCAACCCGCAAGGCTTTGCCGGTTGCAGCCCCGACCTGGCGTTCAACACCGCCGTCAGCTTCGTCACCAACACCAACTGGCAGTCCTACGTGCCCGAGGCGACGCTCTCGGCATTCAGCCAGATGGCTGGCCTGACCAGCCACAACTTCCTCTCAGCCGCCGTCGGCATCGCGCTGGCGGCCGCGGTGACGCGTGCTTTCATAGCGCACCGCAGCGAGGGGCTCGGCAACTTCTGGGTCGATCTGACCCGCATCAGCCTCTACGTGCTGCTGCCGCTCTCGATCGTGATCGCCATCACCTTCGTCGCCCTCGGCGAGCCGCAGACGCTGACCGGCCATGTCGACATGGTCGGCCTCGAAGGCGGCAAGCAGACCGCGATCATGTTCCCCACCGCCAGCCAGGAAGCGATCAAGCAACTCGGCACCAACGGCGGCGGCGTCTTCAACGCCAACTCCGCGCACCCGTTCGAGAACCCGAGCGCCATCACGAACATCATCGAAGAGATCGAGATGAACGTGCTGGGCTACGCCTGCGTGTTCGCCTTCGGCATCGTCGTCGCGGCCAGGAAGGACGCCCGCGCCCTGGTCGCGGTGATGGCGCTCTTCATCCTCGCGGCGGCCTCGATCGTCTACTGGGCCGAGACCCAGCCGCCGCCGGCCATGCATGCGGTCCACGCCGCCGCGCAGGTCAACATGGAGGGCAAGGAAGTCCGCTTCGGCGCGCCGTCCACGGCGACCTGGACCGCCTTCACCACCGGCGCCTCCGATGGCGGCGTCAACGCCATGCACGACAGCTACATGCCGCTCTCCGGCGGCGTGGCGATGTTCATGATTCAGCTCGGCGAGATCCTGCCGGGGGGCGTCGGCTCGGGCCTGTACGGCATGCTGGTCATGGCCGTGATCGCGGTCTTCGTCGCCGGCCTGATGGTCGGACGAACGCCCGAGTACCTCGGCAAGAAGATCGAGGCGCGCGAGGTGAAGTTCGCGATGCTCTCGCTGCTCATCATGCCGATGTCGATCCTGGGCTTCTCCGCTGTCGCCGCCGTGCTGCCGGACGCGCTGAAGGCGCTCGAGGCGCCTGGCGGCACGCCCCACGGCCTCTCGGAGATCCTCTACGCCTACACGTCGGCGACGGGGAACAACGGCTCGGCGTTCGCCGGTCTCTCCGCCAACGCGCCCTACTGGAACACGACCCTCGGCATTGCGATGTACCTGGGCCGGTTCGCCACCGTGCTGCCGGTGATGGCGATGGCGGGCGCCCTTGCGGCCAAACCGAAGCTTGCCGCCAGCGGCGGCACCTTCCCCACCGACGGGCCGCTGTTCGTGGGCCTGGTGGTGGGCGTCGTCCTAATCGTGGGTGGGCTTCTCTACTTCCCCGCCCAGGCGCTGGGTCCGATCGTCGAGCACTTCCAGGTGCTCCGGACGGTCGCCCAGCAGCACTGATCCCCTCGGAGTCTGCGTCCCATGTCCGACGTTGCCGTCCACCTTGGCGAGAAGCGCCGCTCGGCGATCACCTCGACCGCCCTCTCGTCCAGCGTCATGCTGCGCGCGATCCAGGATTCGTTCGTCAAGCTCGACCCGCGCAAGCTGTCGAAGAATCCGGTGATCCTGGCCACCGAGATCGTGGCCCTGCTCGCCACGATCTCGACCGTGAGCGCCTTCATCACGGGAACCTACCCCTGGTGGGCGTTCCAGATCGCGCTCTGGCTCTGGTTCACGGTGCTGTTCGCCAACTTCGCCGAGAGCATCGCCGAGGGCCGCGGCAAGGCCGCCGCCGATGCGCTGCGCGCCCAGCGCGTCGACGTGAAGGCCAAGCTGATCATCGACGAGACCGGCGCGGTCGTCCCGACCGCCGCCTACAAGCTGGCGGCCGGCGACGTAGTGCTGGTCGAGACCGGTGACGTGATCCCATCCGACGGCGAGATCATCGAGGGCGTCGCTTCGGTCAACGAGGCCGCGATCACCGGCGAGAGCGCGCCGGTGATCCGCGAGGCGGGCGGTGACCGCTCGGCCGTGACCGGCGGCACAACCGTGGTCTCCGACTGGATCAAGGTGCGCATCACCGCCGACGCCGGCTCGACCTTCCTCGACCGCATGATCGCGATGGTGGAAGGCGCCGAGCGGCGCAAGACGCCCAACGAGATGGCGCTGACCGTGCTGCTGGCGGGCCTGACCCTTATCTTCCTGATCGTGGTCGTCACGCTGCTGGGCCTCGGCCAGTACTCGGGCGTGAAGCTCGATCCGCTGGTGCTGGGCGCGCTCTTCATCTGCCTGATCCCGACCACGATCGGCGCGCTCCTGTCCGCCATCGGCATCGCCGGCATGGACCGGCTGCTGAAGTTCAACGTGCTCGCCACCTCGGGCCGCGCGGTCGAGGCCTCGGGCGACGTCGACACGCTGCTCCTCGACAAGACCGGCACCATCACCCACGGCAACCGCATGGCAACGGAAGTGATCCCGGCTCCTGGCGTGCGCCCCGAGGCCGCGCTGCGGGCGGCGATGATGGCCTCGCTGGCCGACGAGACCGCGGAGGGCCGCTCGATCGTCGACCTGGCGCTCGAGAAGGGCCTGACCGGCGTGCCGCCGAAGGATTCGACCCCGGTGCCGTTCAGCGCCTCGACCCGCATCTCGGGCCTCGACGCCGGCGCCGACGTCTGGCGCAAGGGCGCGGTCGACGCCGTCCTAAAGCTGGTCGGCATGGCCGAGGGCGACGCGCCGGCCGAGTTCGCCGCGGCGGTCGACCGCATCGCGCGCGCCGGCGGCACGCCGCTGGCCGTGGCCGAGAACGGCGTGCTCGTCGGCGTCGTCTACCTGAAGGACGTGGTCAAGGCGGGCGTGAAGGAGCGGTTCGCCGACCTGCGCCGCATGGGCCTGCGCACGGTGATGATCACCGGCGACAACCCGGTCACCGCCGCCTCGATCGCCTCGGAAGCCGGGGTCGACGATTTCCTCGCCGAGGCGACGCCAGAGGACAAGCTGAGGCTGATCCGCGAGGAGCAGGCCAAGGGCCGGCTGGTGGCCATGTGCGGCGACGGCTCCAACGACGCGCCAGCGCTGGCGCAGGCCGACGTGGGCGTGGCCATGCAGACCGGCACCCAGGCCGCCCGCGAGGCCGGCAACATGGTCGACCTCGATTCAGACCCCACGAAGGTCATCGAGATCGTGGAGGTCGGCAAGCAGATGCTGATCACCCGCGGGGCGCTGACCACCTTCTCGATCGCCAACGACGTGGCCAAGTACTTCGCCATCATTCCCGCGATCTTCGTGGTCTCGCTGCCGGCGCTGAGCTCGCTCAACATCATGCAACTCTCCAACCCGCGCAGCGCCATCCTGTCGGCGATCATCTTCAACGCGCTCATCATAATCGCGCTGATCCCGCTCGCCCTGCGCGGGGTGAAGTACCGACCGATCGGTGCGGCGAGGCTCCTGCAGCGCAACCTGTTGATCTATGGCCTGGGCGGCATCGTCGCGCCGTTCGTCGGCATCAAGATCATCGACGTCCTCATCACCGCGATCCACCTCGCCTGACCCCGAGGCTGGGAGAAGACCCATGCTTTCCGATATCCGCCCCGCCATCGTCTCGACGGTGCTGTTCACGATGCTCCTGGGGCTCGTCTATCCGCTCGCCATCACCGGCGTCGCCCAGGTCGCCTTCCCGTACCAGGCCGACGGCAGCCTCGTGCGCGACGCCAAAGGCGACGTGATCGGCTCCGCCTTGCTGGCCCAGCCGTTCGCGAAGGACGAGTACCTGCATCCCCGCCCATCGGCGGCCGGCGGCAACGGCTACGACCCGACCAGTTCGGGCGGCTCCAACTACGGCCCGCTAGACCCCAGACTTGCCAAGCGCATCGCCGCCGACGCCGCTGCGCTGCGCGCCTCGACCGGCCACTACGCGATCCCGGACGACGCGATCACCACCTCGGGTTCCGGACTCGATCCCGACATCTCGCCGGACTACGCCCTGCTGCAGGTCGACCGGATCGCGCGGGCCCGCGGGGCGACGCCCCAAGCCGTCCGCAGCGTGATCGAGCAGCACATCGAGCAGCCATTCCTGGGCTTCGTCGGCCAGGCGCACGTGAATGTGCTGATGACGAACCTCGCCCTGGACGCGGCAGTTCCAAAAGGACCATCTAGGCCAGCATGACGCTGGATGAGCCGCGCCGTCCCGACCCCGATGCGCTTCTCGCCGAGGCGCGCAAGGCGGGGCGCGGCCGGCTCAAGGTGTTCCTCGGCATGGCGCCGGGGGTCGGCAAGACCTACGAGATGCTGGCGCAGGCCGCGCGTCGAAAGGCCGAGGGCCGCGACGTCGTCGTAGGCGTGGTCGAGACCCACGGGCGACGGGAGACCGAGGCGCTGACCCCCGGCCTCGAGATTCTGCCGCGAAGGCCGATCGAGTATCGCGGTCGTACGCTGATGGAGTTCGACATCGACGCCGCCCTGGCCCGCAAGCCCGAGCTGCTATTGGTCGACGAGTTCGCCCACACCAATGCGCCGGGCTCGCGCCACCCCAAGCGTTGGCAGGATGTCGAGGAGCTGATCGCCGCGGGCGTCAACGTCTGGACAACGCTCAACGTCCAGCACCTGGAGAGCCTCGTCGACGTTGTCTGGAAGATCACGGGAGTGCGCCAGCGCGAGACCGTGCCGGACAGCGTCATCTCCAGGGCCGACGAGATCGAGATCGTCGACGTCACTCCGGCTGAGCTTCGCCAGCGGCTCGCGGAGGGCAAGGTCTACGTGCCGGAGACGGCTAGGCTCGCGTCCGAGAACTTCTTCAAGCCCGAGAACCTGACGGCCCTGCGCGAGCTGGCGCTTCGCCGCGCCGCCCAGGCTGTCGACGACGAGCTCGTCGGCGCCATGCGCCGCGCCGGAGTCGCCGGGCCCTGGCCCGCCGGCGAGCGCATACTGGTGCTTGTCGCCGGGGACCCGATGGCCGACCATCTCGTGCGGACCGGGCGGCGTCTGGCTGAAATGATGAATGCGCCATGGACGGTCGCGCACGTCGAGCGCACCGGCCGGCCGCCGCCTAACCACGCCGTCCTTGGTCGGGTGCACGAGGCGATGAAGCTTGCCGAGCAGCTGGGCGCGACGACCGTGACGCTGACCGCCGAGGACATCGTCGCCGCCGTCGGCGACTACTGCGGCAAGAACAACGTGACGCAGCTGGTCATAGGCAAGGGGCGCGACAGCCGTTGGCGCGAGGCGCTGGGCCGCTCGTTCGCCGGCGCGATGATGCGGCAGGCCAGGGGCGTGGCGCTGCACGTCGTCACCGAACGCTCGGTCGAGCCGCCGCGCTCGACCCTGCGCCAGCGCGTGGCGCGCGAGCCAGGAGTCTGGCGCCGCTACCTGCCGGGCGTCGGCTACGTGGCCGTCGCGACCGCGGTGGCCTTCTATCTGGATCGCACCTTCCGAGCGTCCGATCTCGGGATGATCTTCCTGGCCGCAGTGCTCACCGCAGCGGTGCTGCAGGGCCTGAGGCCGGCGCTGGCGGCCGCAACGCTGGCTTTCCTCGTCTACAACTACCTGTTCCTCGAGCCTCGCTACAGCCTCGCCATTGGCTCGCCGACCGACGTGCTGACGCTTGGCGTGTTCTTCGCGGTGGCGCTCGTCACCGGCATCCTCGCCGGCCGCGTGAGGGACCAGCAGGCCGCGACCCAGCGGCGCGCCGCGGCGATCACGACCTTGCTGGCCGCCAGCCGCCGCCTTTCCGCGTCGGCGAAGAAGCTCGACGCGGCCAATGCGCTCGCCGAGCAGCTTTCGGCCGCGACCGGCGGCAGGGCGACGATCCTGCTGCCCGACGCCGGCGAGATCACCCCGGCCGCCGGTGCGCCCGCGCTGACACAGCTCTCGACTCCCGACATGGCCGCTGCGCGGTGGGCGTGGACGCACGGCGAGCCGGCCGGCGCCGGCACCGGCACTTTGCCTAACGCGGCCTGGACCTTTTGGCCCCTGCAAGGCATCAGCGCTCGCGTCGGAGTCGCCGGGACCGAGCCGCAGGGAGCGGGCGGCGGCGACCAGCAGCGCTTCGTCCTCTCGTTGCTGGATCAGGGCGCCATCGCCGTCGAGCGGGCGGAATTGGCGGCGGAGGCGTCCGAGGCGGATGCGCTCCGGCGGTCCGAGCGCCTGCGCACCGCGCTGCTCAACTCGATCAGCCATGACCTCAGGACCCCGCTGGCCGGCGTGCTAGGCGCAGCGACGACTCTGATCGAATACGGCGCTTCGCTCGACCAACCGGTGCAGGAAGATCTGCTCGAGAGCATCCGCGACGAGGCCGAGCGCCTCAATCGCTATGTCGGCAACCTGCTCGACATGACCAAGCTCGAGGGCGGCGGCGTCGCCCCGCGCACACAATCGACCGATCTGCGCGACGTGGTCACCGCCGCGGCGGAGCGAATCGCCCGGCGCCTGGGCCGGCGCCAGCTGGTCCGCGATTTCCCGCCGGCGCTGACCACGGTGCCTGCGGATTCGGCCCTTCTCGAGCAGGCCTTGGTCAACATCCTGGAGAACGCCATCGCCTACAGTGACGACGGTTCCCGCATCGAAGCGGCGGTGTACGAAGACGAGCGGAACGTGGTGATCAGCATCGAGGACGAGGGCAGGGGGATACCTACGGCGCAGTTGCGTCAGGTGTTCGAGAAGTTCCAGCGCCTCGACCAGTCGAGCGACCGCGGCGCGGGGACGGGCCTGGGCCTCGCCATCGCGAAAGGCTTCGTCGAAGCGATGGGGGGGCGGATCGCGGCGGCCAGCCCGATTCACGATGGCCGCGGCACCCGCATCCTCGTCAGCCTTCCCAAAGAGAAAGCCACGCCCCATTGGCTGCTATGAGCGCGCTGAAGCCCCGCATCCTCGTCATCGACGACGAACCGCAGATGCATCGGTTTCTCGGACCCGCGCTCGGCGCGGCCGGCTTCGAGCCGTTGCGCGCCGACACGGGGGCCGAGGGCCTGAGGCAGATCGCCGCGGGGGCGCCGGACGCGGTCGTGCTCGATCTCGGCCTGCCGGACATGGACGGGAAGGACCTGCTGCGGGCCGCGCGCGTCTTCTACGAGGGCCCGGTGCTCGTGCTGTCGGCTCGCGAGCGCGAGGCGGAGAAGATCGCCGCGCTCGACCTCGGCGCCGACGACTACGTGCAGAAGCCGTTCGGGGTCGGCGAGCTGCTGGCGAGGCTGCGGGTCGCCTTGCGCCACCGCCTCGAGCGGTCGGGCGCGGGGCCGTTGGTGAAGGCGGGAGATCTCGAGATCGACCTCGTGCGCCGGCTGGTCAGCCGCGGCGGCGAGCCGGTGCGCCTCACCCCGAAAGAGTACGAGTTGCTGGCGCGGCTCGTCCAGGGCGATGGCAAGGTGCTCACGCACCGCCAGCTGCTCGTGGCGATCTGGGGCCCGGCGCACGTCGAAGATCTGCCGTACCTTCGCGTGCTGGTCGGCCAGTTGCGTCAGAAGCTGGAGGCCGAACCAGCTTCGCCGAGCCTGATCCTCACCGAGCCGGGGGTCGGCTACCGCTTTATGCGGTAGGCTCTGCGCGGCGCCATCGCTGGCACGGTCCGGAACGCGTACGAGCCGCCGAATGCGGCGAGCGCTGCCTCGGCGAGCCCGATCAGGATCACGCTCGCCGCTGCGTAGCACCCGGGACAGTGAAGTTCGCCGAGGCCGTGCCCGCAGATGCGGCCGAAGTGAGCGACAGGCTCCATAAGGAACGAAAGTGACGCGCCGCCGGCACAAGCGAAGCCCCAGCCCGCGACGACGCGAGCCAACCGATCCTTGTCGAAGACGAAGCGCGAACGGGTCATCGTTAACGCCCTAGCATGCCGGTTGCGGGGGCGGCATTGACATGCATCAAGGCGCCACCGCGCGAAGCGGGCGACCTCACCTGCGCACGAACAAGTCCAGGGGGGCTCGCTCCACGATGACCGATGCTTTGGCGATGCGGCGGCAGGGGCCTCCGCTGGACGCCGCCGTCTACCTTGTAGTCTGCCTCGTCGGCGCGTTTCTGATGACCGTCGGCGCCGCGATGTCGAAGGATCCGCTCTTTCAGTTCGAGGCGGAGATTTTCATCGTCGGCTTCCTTGCCGGCGCAGCGATGCTCCTGATGGGCATCATGGGCGGCGCCTTCCGGCCCGAGCCCGAGAAATACATGGACGGCGTGATCCGGGCGGGGGTCATCGCGACCCTGTTCTGGGGCGTCGTGGGTATGCTGGTGGGCGTCGTCATCGCCGCCCAGCTCGCATTTCCCCGCATCATGTATCTGCCCGATTTCGGGCCGCTCAACTTCGGACGCCTCAGGCCCCTGCACACCTCGGGCGTGATCTTCGCTTTCGGGGGAAACGCCCTCATCGCCACCAGCTTCTACGTCGTGCAACGGACCTGCCGAGCGCGCCTGTTCGGCGGCGTGACCCCGTGGTTCGTATTCTGGGGATACCAGCTATTCATCGTGTCGGCGGCCCTGGGCTACCTCGCCGGGATCACGCGCAGCCAGGAGTATGCCGAACCCGAGTGGATGACCACGCTGTGGCTGGTGGTCATCTGGGTGGCCTACCTGCTGGTGTTCCTGGGCACGATCTGGAAGCGCAAGGAACCCCATATCTACGTGGCGAACTGGTTCTACCTGGCGTTCATCGTCACCATCGCCATTCTGGTCCTCGTCAACAACATGGAGCTCCCCGTCGGGCTCCTGAACCATCGTAGCTATCCGGTCTGGGCTGGCGTTGAGAGCGCCATGGTCCAATGGTGGTACGGCCACAACGCCGTAGGGTTCTTTCTCACGGCCGGATTCCTGGCGATGATGTATTACTTCGTGCCCAAGCGCGCGGAGCGGCCGATCTATTCCTACCGGTTGTCGATCGTGCACTTCTGGGCCCTCATTTTCATCTATATCTGGGCCGGTCCGCACCACCTTCATTACACCGCGCTCCCGCAATGGACGCAGACGCTGGGCATGACGTTCTCGATCATGCTGTGGATGCCGTCCTGGGGCGGCATGATCAACGGCCTGATGACGTTGTCTGGGGCCTGGGACAAGCTCCGCACCGACCCGGTCGTTCGCATGCTGGTGGTGAGCCTGGCCTTCTATGGCATGGCGACGTTCGAAGGGCCGGTGATGTCGATCCGGACCGTCAACGCGCTATCCCACTACACAGACTGGACGATCGGCCACGTGCACTCAGGCGCGCTGGGCTGGGTCGGCTTCGTCACATTCGGCTCAGTCTACTGCATGGTGCCGTGGCTGTGGAAGAAGGAACGTCTCTATTCAAACTCGCTGGTCGAGTGGCACTTCTGGATCGCGACGACGGGTATTCTTCTCTACATAACATCGATGTGGGTCAATGGAATAATGGAAGGCTTGATGTGGCGCGAATACACGCCGCAGGGGTTCCTTGCCTATTCTTTCGCCGAGACCGTTTCCGCCCGCCATGTGGGTAACGTGGTGCGACTGGTCGGCGGCCTCATGTACCTCTCTGGGGTCTTCATCATGGTCTACAACTGCTGGCGGACGGTGCGGATGCCGTCGGTCGAGCGCGCCCCGACGCTGGCGATGTTGCCAGCGGCGGCGGCCATTGCGGCGGAGTAGGCGCCGTGGCTGGCTCTCCCTGGAAAGCGCACGGCGCGCTGGAGCGGCACTCGCTGCTCCTCCTGATTGGTATAGTAATCGTGGTCGCCATCGGCGGTCTCGTCGAAATCGTGCCGCTGTTCTACCTGCACAACACGATCGAGCCGGTGCAGGGCATGCGCCCGTACACCCCGCTCGAACTCGAAGGACGCGATATCTACATCCGCGAGGGCTGCTACGTCTGCCACTCCCAGATGATCAGGTCCCTGCGCGACGAAGTGGAGCGCTACGGCCACTACAGTCTCGCCGCCGAGAGCATGTACGACCACCCGTTCCAGTGGGGTGCGCACCGGCAGGGACCTGACCTCGCGCGCGTCGGCGGCAAGTACTCCGATGGCTGGCACCGGGATCACCTAACGAACCCGCGCTCGGTCGTGCCCGAGAGTGTCATGCCTCCCTACCGGTTCCTGGCCGAGACCACCCTCGACTACCGTGACGTCGCGGACAAGATGAGGACGATGCGGGCGCTCGGCGTGCCGTATACGGACGATGATATCAAGAACGCTGTCCAGGACCTGCGCGATCAGGACGATCCGACGGCGAGCCCAACCGGGTTGCACGCACGGTACGGGAAGAACGTCAACATCCGCGACTTTGCCGGTGATCCGGGCCGCATCACCGAAATGGACGCGCTGATCGCCTACCTGCAGATGCTCGGCACGCTCGTGGACTTCTCGACGTACCAGGCCGATGCGCCCAATAACCTCCGGTGAAATCAATGAGCTATGAGGCGATTTCGCGGTTCGTGCAGCAGGGTGGCACCGTCTACTTCACCCTTCTGTTCGTCGCCGTCTGTGTCTACGCGTTTTGGCCGAAGAACAAGGCGACATTCGACAAGGCCGCCCGCGCCGCGCTGGATGCGGAGGAATAGTCGTGGCCGAACGCGATGAAGACGAGACCTCCGGCGTCGAGACGACAGGCCACGAGTGGGACGGAATCCGGGAATTCGACACGCCGCTTCCCCGGTGGTGGCTGATTATCTTCTACGCTTCGATCGCGTTCGCGGTCATCTACTGGGTGCTGATGCCGGCCTGGCCGCTAATCACGACAAATACGCCTGGGCTTCTCCACTACTCCGAGCGCGCCAGCGTGATGCGGGAAGTGGCGGCCATGCGGGCCAAGCGCCAGGCTGAAGGGGCGCAACTGCAGAGGGCCACGCTGGAGCAGATCGAGAAGGATCCGCAGATGCAGGCCTACGCCTTCGCGGTCGGCCAGTCGATCTTCGGGGACAACTGTGCGGTTTGCCACGGCCAAGGCGGACTTGGCGGCAAGGGCTACCCGAACCTGCGCGAGGGGGTGTGGCTGTGGGGCGGCTCGCTGGAGCAGATCCAACAGACCATCACCTATGGGATACGCTCGGGCGACCCCAACGCGCACAACTCTCAGATGCCGGCGTTCGGCCGCGACGGAATCCTCCAGCCTTCGCAGATCGACGATCTTACGGAGTACGTGGTCTCGCTGTCGCATCGCCCTGCGGACGCCGCGGCTGTGGCGCGCGCCGCGCCGCTGTTCCAGTCCAACTGCGCCGTCTGCCACGGCGCAGGCGGGACGGGGAACCAACTCGTGGGGGCCCCCAATCTCGCCGACGGCGGTCGCCAGTGGCTCTACGGCTCCGACCGGGCCTCGATCCACGACCAGATCTGGAACGGCCACGGCGGCGTGATGCCGGCCTGGGGGCGCAGGTTCGACGCGAACACGATCAAGGCGCTCGCCGTGTACATCCACGCCAACGCCGGCGGGCAGGCGAGCTAGCAGGGCTGAAGGGTTCGAGCCGTCCATGACCGTCGTCATCGAACGCAACCGGAAGGCAGGTGCGGACGCCACGCCGGCGACGGGCGGCGCCCCCATCTCCGTCGCGGAGGCGACGCGCGCGAAGGGCAGGGAAGGGTCCGGCCTCTACCGCAAGCGCACGCCGATCTATCCGAAGCTGGTCCACGGCCGCTGGAGAACGATCAAATGGGCGCTGCTCATCGTGACCCTGGGAATCTATTACTCGACTCCCTGGATCCGTTGGGCGCGCCCAGCAGGCGCGCCGCAACAGGCGGTGCTCGTCGACTTCACGGGGCGGCGCTTCTACTTCTTCTCGATCGAGCTTTGGCCGCAGGAGGTCTACTTCATCACCGGCCTTCTGGTGATGGCCGCCTTGGCGCTTTTCCTCGTGACCTCTCTGTTCGGCCGGTTGTGGTGCGGTTACGCCTGCCCGCAGACCGTTTGGACCGATCTCTACATTGCTGTCGAGCGGCTCTTCGAGGGCGATCGTAACGCTCGGATGAAGCTCGACGCCTCGAAGTGGTCGTTCGACAAGCTGTGGCGCAAGGTGGGCAAGCACGCGGTGTGGCTGGTCATCGCGTTCTCCACCGGCGGCGCATGGATCTTCTATTTTCACGACGCCCCGACGCTCCTCAAGACGTTCTGGGTCGGACAGGCGCCGATGACCGCCTACGTCTCGGCCGGCGTGTTGACGCTGACCACCTATGGGTTGGCCGGCACGATGCGCGAACAGGTCTGCACCTACATGTGTCCTTGGCCGCGCATCCAAGGCGCCATGATCGACGGTCATTCCCTCCAGGTCACCTACCGCAGCGACCGGGGCGAGCCGCGTGGGCCGCACAAGAAGGGACAGTCGTGGGAGGGCCGAGGCGACTGCGTCGACTGCAACCAGTGCGTAGTGGTCTGCCCGATGGGCATAGACATCCGCAACGGGGGCCAGATCGAGTGCATCAACTGCGGCCTGTGCATCGACGCGTGCAACGAGATCATGGTCCGGCTCGAGCGGCCGACCGGGCTCATCGCCTATGACACAGACGAGGCTGTCGCGGCGCGCAGGGCGCGCCAGAGGCCGGTCTATCCCCTCGTACGCAGCCGCACGATCTACTACGGCGTGGCCCTGACGGCGGTTTCGCTGCTCATGGCCTTCGGCCTTGCGACACGCTCTCCGGTTGACTTCGCTGTACTGCGCGACCGCAACCCGACCTTCGTGCGGCTGGACGACGGTTCGGTCCGTGACGGATACACGCTCAAGATCGAAAACCGCAGCTGGGAGCGGCGCGCGTTCCAGGTGTCTCTGGGGGGGCTGCGCGGCGCCACGATGCAAACGCCGGGCGCCGCGCCCTCCGCCGCGCCCCTCAGCGTCACGGTGGAGCCGAACCAGGTCCTGGCGCTGCGGGTGCTGGTGACCGCGCCGCCCGCCTCGCTCACCGCCCAAAGCGAGCCGTTGATCTTCACACTCTCCGGTGGCGGGCGCGCCTGGCGCAACGCTTCTGTGTTCCTCTCCTCCGACGTGGCCGCCCAATGACCTCATCCGACGAGACTGGCTCTGGCTTCCGCCTGACGGGCTGGCATGTGCTGGGCGCCACCGTGGCGTTCTTCGGGATCATCACGGTCGTCGACACGATGATGATCGTGGACGCCTACCGCACCTACCCGGGCGAGGTGTCGAGTCAGCCGTACGAGGAAGGTCTGGCCTGGGATTCCGAACTCGCCCAGCAGCGCGCCCAGGCCGCGCTCGGCTGGAGCATGACCGCCGGGCTCACGCACGACGGCCTGATCGAAGTGACTGCGCGGGACCGTGCTGGCGCGCCGCTGAACTTCGCGAGGATCGAGGCCAGGCTGGAGCGGCCAGCGACGGAACAGGGCAAGCTAAGCGTGAGATTCGCGCCAGTCGGTCCGGGGGTCTGGCGCGCCAACGTGGGTCGGCTCTTCGGCGCGTGGGATTTGCGGCTCAGCGCTTTCGGGCCGCGCGGCGAGCGCTTCGACGCCGAACGGCGGCTGATTTGGCCGTGACCGCGCTGGAAGCCGATCTGTCAAAGTACGTCGCCGCCAGCGAGAGCGGGCAAGGTCGACTGGAGATTCTCGTTCGTGGCGCGAAGTGCGCGGCCTGCCTCGCCAAGGTCGAACGGGCGGCGCAGGCGGCGCCGGGCGTCACGGCCGCGCGCCTCAACCTGACGACCGGCAAGCTTTCGGTCAGCTTCGGATCGCCGAGGGGCGACCCCGCCGCCGTGATCTCCGCGGTCGAAGCGGCCGGCTACGGCGCCTGTCTGTTCGACCCCGCCGCCCTGAAGAGCGCGCAGGACGCGGAGGGGCGGCGTCTGACCCTGGCGCTCGGCGTCGCCGGCTTCGGCGTTGGCAACGTAATGATGTTCTCGGTGCCCGTCTGGGCCGGCCTCTTCGGCCAGGAGTTCACGCCCGAGACGCGCAGCCTGATGTACTGGCTGGCCGCCGTTGTCGCGACGCCATGCGCCCTCTACGGCGGCATGCCCTTCTTCGCTTCGGCCTGGAAATCGCTCAGCCGCGGCAAGGCCAATATGGACGTGCCCATCACGCTAGGCGTCCTGCTCACGCTCGCCGTGAGCTTTTCCGAGACCATCCAGGGCGGCCGGCACGCATATTTCGATGCGGCTGTCACGCTCATCTTTCTGTTGCTCATCGGCCGCTGGCTCGATCACGCGCTTCGTATCCGGGCCCAAGGCGCGGCGCGCGACCTCCTGGCCCTGCAGGCGCCTGTTGCAAGGCTGATCATCGAGGGCGGGGCCGAACTGGGCGTGCCCGTGCGGGAGGTCGGCGTCGGGGATCGCATCGCCGTGCTGCCCGGCGAGCGGGTCGCAGTTGATGGCGTCGTTGAGGCTGGCGTCTCCGACATCGACAACGCGCTGATCACGGGAGAGACGCAGGGTGCGCCGGTCGGCCCAGGCGACTCGGTGCACGCCGGGGCGCTCAACCTCTCCGGCCGGATCACGCTGCGCGCCACCGCGAGGTCGGAGGATTCGACGCTCGCCAACATCGCGCGCCTTGTCGAGGCTGGAACCCAGTCGAGGTCGCGGTACGTCCGCCTCGCCGACCGCGCCGCTTCTGTCTACGTGCCGGTGGTCCACGCGCTCGCTCTCGCCACGTTCACCGGCGCATGGGCGATGGGCCTGGGGCCGCGCGAGGCGCTGCTGCGCGCCGCGGCCGTGCTGATCGTCACCTGCCCCTGCGCGCTCGGACTGGCCGTGCCAGCGGTGCAGATCGCCGCGTCCGGACGCCTGTTCCGGCAGGGCGTGCTGGTGAAGTCCGGCGCGGCTCTGGAGCGGCTCGCCGAGGCCGACGTAGTCGCCCTGGACAAGACCGGTGTCCTGACCGAGGGCCGGCCGCACCTGCTGGCGGCAAAACCCGATGAACTGGCGGCGGCCGCGCCGCTCGCCCGCGCGTCGCGACATCCTCTGGCCCAGGCCGTCGCCCGCGCCGCCGGGCCAGGTCCGTCAGCCGAAAGCGTGCGCGAAACGGCTGGCCTTGGCGTCGAGGGGCTGGTGGACGGACGCAGGGCGCGCCTTGGTCGGTCCGAGTTCGTCGGCGCAGAGGCCCAGGCAGGAGCGGAGAGCGAAATCTGGTTCCGCATCGAGGGCCGGGAGCCCGTTCGCTTCGTCTTCGCGGACGCTCTGCGCGGTGACGCGGCGAAGACGGTCTCGCAGCTCGAGGCGCGCGGGCTCGAGCTGCTGGTGCTCTCGGGCGACGCCGAGGGGCCAGTGGCGCGAACGGCTCGCTCGAGCGGAATCGGTCAGTGGCGCTCGGGCCTGACGCCGCTCGAGAAGGTCAATGCGATCGAGGCCCTGGCGAGGGCCGGCCGCAAGGTGCTGATGGTGGGCGACGGGCTCAACGACGCGGCTGCGTTGGCCAGGGCGCATGTGTCGATGGCGCCGGGCGCTGCAGTCGAGGCCAGCCAGAACGCCGCGGACCTCGTGTTCGAGGGCGGCGGGCTGATGGCGATCGTCGAGGCGATCGATGTGGCGAGAGCCGCCAAGGTGCGCGCGCTGGAAAATTTCGGCTTTTCGGCCCTCTACAACGTCGTCGCCGCGCCGGTGGCGGTGCTCGGTCTGGTCAACCCGTTCCTGGCCGCCATCGCGATGTCGTCGTCGTCGCTGACGGTGACTTTGAACGCGTTGCGGATGAACTGGAGGGGCGGGAAGGGGGCATGGCCCAACCTGGCAGGGTTCACTCGCCGATGAACATCATCCTCGTTCTCGCGCCGATCTCGCTGCTCCTGGCGCTGACCGGGTTGGGGGCCTTCTGGTGGACCGTGCGGAGCGATCAGTACGACGACCCGGTGGGCGACGCCGTCCGCGTGCTGGACGACCGCTACGACGAGACACCCGGGGGCGCATCATCCGGAGGCGCGTCATGACCGTTTCCTACGCCGACCAGCTTCAGCTGCGCCGCATGGAGTTGCTGTCCGCATACGGCGGCCGTGCGCCGCGCTATACGAGCTACCCCACCGCCGCGCAGTTCACGCCAGACATCGGGCCGGCGACCTATGCGGGCTGGCTCTCGGAGCTGCCTGCCGACGCATCGGTTTCCCTTTACGTCCACGTGCCCTTCTGCGCGCGGCTCTGCTGGTACTGCGGCTGCAACACTCGCGCGGTGACCCGGCCGGGGGTGCTGGCCGATTACATCAGCCTGCTGCGCGAGGAGATCGCGCTGGTGGAAAAGCACCTGCCTGGGCCGATGAAGGCGCACGCGATCCACCTGGGCGGCGGCACGCCGAACATGACGTCCGTCGACGACCTCACGGTGCTGTTCGCGACGCTGCGCCAAGTTTTCCGGGTGGCGCCGGGCATCGAGATCGCCGCCGAGATCGACCCCGCCCAGCTTAGGCCCGAGTGGGTGCGCGCGGCGGCTTTTCACGGCCTTTCCCGCGCCAGCCTCGGGGTGCAGGACCTCTCGCCCGAAGTGCAGGCGGCGGTGAACCGGATCGAGCCTTTCGAGGTGGTGGCGCGGGCCGCGCGGCTGTTGCGCCGCGCGGGTGTCGCGTCCCTCAATCTCGACCTGATGTACGGCCTGCCGCGCCAGCGGAGCGCACACGTGCTGGCGACGCTGGACGCGGTGCTTACGCTGAAGCCCGATCGGCTGGCCCTGTTCGGCTACGCCCATGTCCCCTGGATGAAGCCGCATCAGAGACTCATCGACGAAACGACACTGGCCGGCGACGCCGAGCGGCTCGAGCAAAGCGAGGCCGCGGCCGAACGGCTCGCCGCCGAGGGCTACGTGCGCATCGGCCTGGACCATTACGCCCTGCCGCATGACGAGCTCGCGATTGCGCTCCAGGAAGGATGGCTTCGGCGCAACTTTCAGGGCTACACCACCGACGAGGAAGGACCCCTGATCGGCTTCGGGGTCTCGGCCATAGGCGAGACGTCGCGCGGCTACGTCCAGAACAGCGCCGACGAGGTGACGTGGCGCAAGGCGGTGGCGGCCGGCAGGCTGCCCACCGCGCGCGGCGTCGCCGTGACCGAAGACGACCGTCTGCGGGCCGAGCTCATCCAGCGACTGATGTGCGATTTCGCCGTCGACGTCCCCGCAGTCGAGGCGCGGCAGGCCCGGCGTCTGGCCGCAGACCCGATGCGTGAGGCTGCGCTGGCGGGGCTGGCGCGCGACGGGGTGATCGAAGACACCGCTGGCGTGATCCGCATTACGGAGCTCGGCCGCCCGTTCGTCCGACAGGTTTGCGCCGCATTCGACGCCTATCTCGCGCCTGAGGCGTTGAGACACTCGCGGGTCGTCTGACCGCGACCGCTATTCCGCGTCAGGCGCGAGCGCGGTCCCCTTACGGGGGGTCGCCATCGCGTGCCGCCCTTCAAGCACCTGCCATGCGCCCAGGGCCGGCAGGCCGATGGAGATGTCGCGTAGCCGCTTGATCAGTGACAGCGCCAGCGCGAATTCCGGCGACAGGCCGAATAGGTGGCCCACCAGCACGTAGCCGCCCTCGATCACGCCAAGGCCCATTGGCGTGGCGAAGGTGATCGTCCGCACCACGTAGACCAGGCTTTCGACCCCAACGATGGTGCGCAGGCTCATATGGATGCCCGCCATCCAGAGGCCGGCCCAGACGCCCACAGCGCCCAAGAGCCAGGCGGCCAGGTGAAGCACGGAGCTGATCGTAAGCCTGGCGGGCTTCCGATAGAGCGCGTGCAACTGGGCGATGACGGCGCTGGTATGCGCCAAAGCAGACGGCGCCCACCTGGCCACGGCGCGCTCGATCGGGCCCGAGGCCCAGCGTTGCGCGAAGACGAAGAGGATCGCAGCCACGACGCCCGCCGCAAGGCCCAGCACCGATGAGGTCAGCAATTCCTGGTTCTCGAGCTTCGCAGCGGGCTGCTGAGCAAGGAGCGCGATGCCGACCGCGGTGAAGCCCAGCTGGCCGATAAACTCGGCCGTAACGTCCGCAGCGGTTGTCGAAATAGCGGCGGCCGGCTCAACCCCCCCGAGGATCGCCGCACGGGCCCCGAAAACGAATCCGCCCAGAGAGGAGAACGGCAGCAACTCGCCGGAGGCGTCGCGCACCAGGCGGGCGTAGTAGAGCACGAACCAGTCTTTTAGCTTCGCGCCAGGGTCCAGCGCCCACCAGCCGCTGGCGAGGAGCGCCACAGGGGGCAGGTAGGTGGCGATCATGCCGAGCAGTCCGCGCCAGCCGATCTCAGCGAAGGCGTGGGCCACTTTGCCGAAGCCCACCCAGGCGATGATGCCGGTGGCGACCGCGAGACCGATGATCGCGATGACCACGACGACGCGCCGAACACGGCCGCCGCCGGGTTGTTCAGCCGCGCTCAAACGCCCGTTCCCCGCTGTTTCCACTCGGCGCGGGCCCCCGCGCGTCGGCGACACTTAGCCGTAATTCGGCGCGGGGGCCAAGGCCGCGCCTTGCAGGTCTGTCTGATTGCCCTGTGACCACCGGAGCACGCTGCGACGACCCGCCGCCCCACGCGGCTTGATCGCGGCGCTTCGCCCGCTTAAGTCCGAGCGCTGGGGTCGGGGATTCCTGTGTCAAGGAAATCCAGGACCCAGCCACAAGGGAGCCTCCGGTCTTGGCCATTCCTCTGGCGGTGACGGCGCGCGTCGGCGCCTACATCATGAAGCAGCAGCTGGCTGGCGTGAGACGCTACCCGCTGGTGCTGATGCTCGAGCCGCTTTTCCGCTGTAATCTCGCCTGCGCCGGCTGCGGCAAGATCGACTACCCGGCAGAGATCCTGAACCAGCGACTGTCGGTCGCCGAGTGCATGGAGGCGATCGACGAATGCGGCGCGCCGGTCGTCTCGATCGCTGGCGGCGAGCCGCTGCTTCACCGTGACATCGCCAAGATCGTCGAGGGATTCCTTCAGCGCAAGAAGTTCGTGATCCTCTGCACGAACGCGCTTCTGCTGACCAAGAAGATCGACCAGTTCAAACCCGATCCATTCTTCACCTGGTCGATCCACCTCGACGGCGACCAACTGATGCACGATCGTTCGGTCTGCCAGAACGGTGTCTACGACACGGCGGTGAAGGCGATCCGGCTCGCCAAGGCCAAGGGGTTCCAGTGCAACCTGAACTGCACCCTGTTCCAGGACGCCGACCCTGAACGGGTGGCCCGCTTCCTGGACGAGATGAAGGCGCTGGGTGTCGATGGCGTCACCATTTCGCCTGGCTACGCGTACGAGCGTGCGCCCGATCAGGAGCACTTCCTGAACCGCACCCGCACGAAGCAGCTCTTCCGTGAGATCCTGAAGCGTGGGCGAGGCGGCAAGGCTTGGTCGTTCACCCAGTCCACCATGTTCATGGACTTCCTGGCGGGCAACCAAGCCTACCACTGCACGCCTTGGGGCAATCCCACCCGCAACGTGTTCGGTTGGCAACGTCCCTGCTACCTGCTGGGCGAAGGCTACGCCAAGACCTTCAAGGAACTGATGGAAGAGACCGATTGGGACCAGTACGGCGTCGGCAACTACGAGAAATGCGCCGACTGCATGGTCCATTCGGGCTTCGAGGCCAGCGCAGTCGCCGACATCGTAAAGCACCCGCTGAAGGCTCTTTCAGTCACGGTGCGCGGCGTCCGCACCGAGGGGCCGATGGCCCCCGATATCCCCCTGGACAAGCAGCGACCGGCCGACTTCGTCTTCTCCAAGCACGTCGAGGAGCGCTTGGCGGAGATTCGCGCATCTAATCCTCGCGCGCGCAGGGTGGCGCGTATCCCGGCGGAGTAAGGCCGCCGGTCAGGTCAGGTCAGGTCAGGTCACGTCACGTAAGGGAGCGTTCCCGGCGGACAGTCGCGCCCGTGGCCGGCGGATGGCCCTCATCTAGTCGCGTCGACTGCGCCCTTTGTTCGTTTGTCGGCTCGGACGGTATCTGTACGCCTACGAATATCTCTACGGCTGCAGGCTCAGTGTCGGGTATCGGGGTGATGCCGGGCGAAACATAGATGCCGGCGGCGGCAAGCGCTCCCTCGAGCGAGACGAGCGGGCGCGTCTGAGCCAGCCGCCCGCGAATTGAAATCCCCGCCTCAGCTACGCCGTAGGCCCACTCCGCCTCGAAGTTCCTGAAGCACGCATGCTCCGTGTCTTCCCCCACGCGCGGCGGATCGAAGTGGGCGATGGCCGCGCGCTTGCCGATCTTCCTGAAGATTTGCAGCAGGACATGGGCGAGTCTTTGGGAGTCGCTGTTGCACAGCGAGAATACCGCGATCTTGCCTTTCAGGGGCCTGGCGGCTTCCTCTATGTCCTTTATCTGAGCCGGCCTCAGCGTCAACGTCGCAAGGCCGGCCGCGTTGCTTGGCGCGATCGGGCGAAGCTGATCGGGTCCGACTTCGGAGGCGTTCGTAAACCCGGCGGCGTGCAGCCCCGCGCCGGCGCTTGCCGCGGGGCGCGCAGGATCCGGAGAGGCGACGCGGCTGCATACTCGCGGTCCGAATGCGAGTTCCGCAGCAAAGCCGACGAGAAGAGCGCAGAGGCCGAAGCGCCCGATAAGCATTCCTAGTCTATCTCTCATTTGTCGGAGAGCCTGAAGGCCCGAGGTCGCGGCGCCAGACCTCCGCGACTACGTCGCAGGCGCACCGGTCGCCACGATGATGGACGCAGCGCCATCCGGGACGTTCAAGTGTCCGGGTTCGGCCACGAGGAAAGGAGGCGACGACATATCGGTCGACGCGCCCGATATCAACGGCGCGCCTGGCTGGGTTTCGATTGTCTTTGCACAGTTTCGCGTAATGCGCGCGCCTCGCAGGATATTGTGGCCGGAACTTCGGCTCCAACGCGCTTCGGCGGCGATGGATCGAATGTTTGTCTGAAGCGTTGCTCATCCGTGGCGGACCGGCCGGCGCGAGATCGTGGAGTGATGGCCGAAGGCTGCGACGCGTGCGCCGGCGACCTGGAGCAATCCGGGTCTGGCATGGTGTCGGCATTCGACCGATCCTGGTTCACGATCTTGTGTGGCTGCGGGCGTCAAGCCGCCATCACTATATCACGACATGACGTAAAATCACCCCGTCGCGTGGCGAGCGCGATGCTGGGCGGCTGCGGTCGATACTGAGGTTGATGACTAGATGAAGGTGCAGAACAGCGGGGTTTTCGGCGCCGGCGTCGCGATCGGCGCGCTGATGGCGGCAGTGGTCGGCGGCGCTTACTTGGCCGCCGTGGGGTCGACGGCGCACGCGCAGCCTGTCAATCCGCCGCGGGGCGTCGAGAGCGTGGACCGGCCCACCAGTTTCGCGGACATCGTCGCAAAGGTCGCGCCGGCCGTCGTCTCGATCGATGTCGTGGAGCGGCCCACCGCCGCGCGAGCCTCGCTTAGCCAGGCGCCGCCGTTCCCGTTCAACTTCGGCATGCCGAATGGCGGTGATGCGCCACACGGATTCGGCTTCAAATGGCTCCAGCCGCAAGCGCCCGGCCAGCCGGCGCCCCCGATCCGGGCGGCCGGATCCGGGTTCTTCATTTCGTCGGGCGGCTACATCGTGACCAACAACCACGTCGTGGAAGACGCGGAGAAGATCACGGTGCGCACGAGCGACGGTCGCTCGCTACCCGCCACCGTCGTCGGGCGCGACCGGGCGACAGACCTGGCGGTGCTGCGTGTCGCCGGCGGCCCGTACCCCTTCGTGAGCTTCGAGAACCGCGCGCAGCCGCGGGTCGGCGACTGGGTGGTCGCGGTCGGAAACCCGTTCGGACTTGGTGGGACGGCGACAGCGGGCATCGTCTCGGCGCTCGGCCGCGAGAACATCAGCGGCTCGAGCTTCGTGAACTACATGCAGATCGACGCGCCCATCAATCACGGCAATTCCGGCGGTCCGACGTTCGACGTCGACGGCCGTGTCGTCGGGGTCAACACCGCCATCTACTCGCCGTCGGGCGGGTCGATCGGGATCGGCTTCGACATTCCCGCAAGCGTGGCCGCCTCGGTCACCCAGCAACTGATCGAACACGGTAAGGTGTCCCGTGGTTACGTGGGCGCAACCGTGCAGACGCTGACGCCCGAACTCGCCTCGAGTCTCGGGTTGCGCAACGCCAAGGGCGTGGTGGTCGATCAGCTTGCGGCGGACGGTCCAGCCGCGCACAGCGGCCTTCGAGCGGGCGACGTCATCGTGAGCGTGGATGGTCGTCCCGCGACTGACGCCGACGACGTGACTCAGCTCGTGGCCCAGATCCATCCTGGCGATGAGATCGATCTCGGTGTGCTGCGCGACGGAGTGCGGCGTAAAGTGAGACTCGTGGCGGGCCTGCGGCCGACGGAAGCCTCTCTGACCGGCCAGGCGGCGCCTGGCGACGATGGCGGCGCCGCCGTTGGCCCGGCCGCGCTGGGTATGAAACTCGCGCCCGACCCTGACGGCGGGCTCCTGGTGCAGAGCGTGGCGCCCGACTCGAGCGCCGCCAGCCACGGTTTGCAAGAGGGTGACGTGATCCTGCGGGCGGGCATGACGCCGGTCCGCTCGGCGGCGGATCTCGCCCGGGCGGCAAGCGCCGCGCGTCAGGCTGGGCGCGCTTACCTGCCTCTGCTGATTGCCCGCGGCGATGCGCACATCTATGTGCCGGTCCGGATCAAGAAGGCGGTCGGCTGACGCACCATGCAAAGAGGGGGAGTTCTGGCCAGCGTCCTCGCGGCCATGCTGGCGGGGGCGGGCGCCAGCGGCGCCGACGCCGCTGGCGCTCAGCTCGTGCCGCCGTTGCAGGGGGCGCATTTCGGCATGACGTCGAGCGCGTGGAAAGCGCTTCCGGTTCCGACGGGCGCCGACTCCACGGCGGCGCCCATTTGCTGGAGCGACAAGAGGCCGATCCGGATTCCGGGCTATCGACCGAGTGCGCAGGAGGCGCGGACGGACCTGACCACGTGCGCCTACGTCTCGCGCTACGGCAAGGATGTGTTCGCTGACTCGGTGCCTCTGGATCCGAGGTACCGCGCCACCAGCCTGCGCCTTCTATTCGATCAGGGCCGGCTTTCGCAGGAGACATTCCGCGCTTCGGTCGACGCCTACAGCGACGTGATGACCCTGCTCACCCGGCGCTTCGGCAAGCCGACGGCGACCGTGCGCGACAGCTTTCTCACGTCGGTCGGCCGGATTGACCGCGTGCGTCACAGTTGGCGCCTCGGCTCCGGAAGGGTGACGCTTGTCGATCCGTCGATCGACCCGACGCAACTCGCCGTCGATATCGCGCTGGCGCCCGACACGGGTCCGGTGCGACGGCTGGCGCCGTCGGGGCGCTGAGGTCCGGCGTCTACTCGCTAGGTCCCGCCAGGCGCGGTCCTAACACGGCGCACGCTCGCTCGAGTGCGTGGAAGCCATCTTCGGCTTCCAGGGCCGTGCGGATGAGGGCGCCGACCTGCCAGGGGTTGCTGCGCAACGAGGCGAGCACCTTGCCGACAGCCGGGCGGCCATCGGCGCCAAGACCAACCTTGGCGGCGTCTGGCAACGCGCGGTCGGCTGCGTCGGAGACAGCGCGGAGCACAACGAAGGGAACGCCGAACCGGTGCGCGACCCGGGCGACCGTCAGCGACTCCAAGTCCACGGCGGAGGCGCCGGTCCTTCGTCGAAGCGCGGCCTTCGCGGCGACATCCGCGACCGGCTGCTCGGCGCTGGCGAACCGGGCGACGGTGGCCTGAGGCAGCGCGGCGGCGAGCCGGCTGACCCAGGCCGCGTCGGCGGCGTAATAGACGTCGGTGTCTGCAGCCTGCTCCCCGACGAGAAGGTCGCCCACCTTCAGCGCCGGGTCGAGCCCGCCGCAGAGGCCGAAACTGACCACCCCGGCGACGCCGCGGCGGAATTCCACCTCGAGAGCGGCAGCCAGCGTCTCCCCGTCACCGCCGCCGACGAGCACCGCGCTCCCCGTGCCCAGGATCTTGGCCTCGCGGGTCATGCCGACCACCGCGAGGATGTCGCCGCGCTCAGCCACAGCGATCGTCACATCCCGAACGCCACGCGGCGCTCGTTACCGCGCCTCAGGTTGCGGTAGCGGGCCAGCGCCCACAGTGGGAAGAACTTCGAATAGCCGTGGTAGCGCAGGTAGAAGACGCGCGGGAAGCCGCCGCCGGTGTAGTGGTCCTCCGGCCAGAAGCCGTCCTGGCCCTGGCGGGCCTGCAGCCAGGCGACGCCCCGCGCCACGGACGGATGGTCGGCCTCGCCGGCCGCCATGAGGCCGAGCAGCGCCCAGGCGGTCTGCGAGGCGCTGGACGGGTGGGGGACGTAGCCTTTGTAATCGAGGCGGTAGCTGTCGCAGTCCTCGCCCCAGCCGCCGTCAGGATTCTGGATCGCGATCAGCCAGTCGGCGGCCTTGCGGACCATCGGGTGGGCGTTGGTCAGGCCCGCGGCATTGAGGGCGCACAGGGCGGACCAGGCGCCATAGATGTAGTTGACCCCCCATCGGCCGAACCAGCTGCCGTCCGCCAGCTGCTCGCGTTCGAGGTAGGCCAGCGCCGATTTCATGCGGGGGCTGTCCGTCGGCTCGCCGAGCTGGGCCAGCATCGACACGCATCGCGCCGCAACATCGACTGTGGGCGGATCGAGCAGGGCGCCATGGTCCGCAAAGGGGATGTTGTTCAGGTAGTGATAGGTGTTGTCGGCGTCGAACGCGGCCCAGCCGCCGTTCGTGCTCTGAAGTCCTTCAACCCACTCGCGGCCACGATCGATCGCCGCGCCGTAGTCGCCTTTCGTCTCGGCGAGATGTCGCGCGCGGTCCATCGCCATGACCACCACGGCCGTGTCGTCGAGGTCGGGATAGTGGTCGTTGCGATACTGGAAAGCCCATCCTCCCGGCCGCACGTTCGGGCGCTGCTCCGCCCAGTCGCCCGCCACGTCCATCACCTGCAACGGCTTCAGCCACTCGAGCCCATTGATCGCCGCCGCCTCAGCTTCCGGCGCGCCTGCCTCGAGGAGCGCGTGGCTGGCCAGCGCCGTGTCCCAGACTGGCGAGAAGCAGGGCTGGCAGTAAGCTTCGTCGTCCTTGATCACCAGGAGCTTCTCGACCGAGGCGCGGGCCATGTCGCGGCGCGGGTCTCCCGGGGCGACCCCCAGCGCGTCGTACATCATCACGCTATTGACCATGGCCGGAAAGATGCCGCCCAGACCGTCGTCCCCGTTCAGCCGCTCGGTCACGAAAGCGACAGCCTTGTCCATCGCCTTGCCGGCTTTGGGCAGGCGCGGCTCGGCCACGCGCAGCACGGCGTCGAGCACGAAGAAGAAAGTGGCCCACGGCTCCTTCTGGTGCGCGCCGCGCGCCAGCCGGGTGATCGTGGCCGGCGGCTCGAGGAAAAGCTCGTCGACGGTGACTCCGCGCGGATTGCGGGCCCGAGGCTTCAGCCTCCGCAGCACCAGGAGGGGCACGATCACGGTCCGCGCCCAGTAGCTGATCTTGTCGAGGTGGATCGGGAACCACTTCGGCAGCAACATGATCTGGACGGGCATTTCCGGCACGGCGCGCCAGCTGAGCGCGCCGTAGAGCGCGAGCAGAATGCGCGTGAAGACGTTGCAGGCCCCTGCGCCGCCCGCCGCCTTCAACGCTTCCCGGGCGCGCGCCATGTGCGGGGCGTCAGGCGAGTCGCCGATCATCTTCAGGGCGAAGTAGGCCTTCACCGTAGCGCTGACGTCGAGCGCGCCGCCGTGAAACAGCGGCCAGCCGCCGTGCTCACCCTGGATGCGCCGGAGGTAGACGCCTATCTTGCGCTCCAGGTCGAGGTTCGGCGGCTCGCCCAGGTAGTGGACGAACAGCACGTATTCGGCCGGGATGGTGGCGTCCGCCTCCAGCTCGAACACCCAGTGCCCGTCCGGCCGCTGGAGCTTCAGAAGCGCGGCGGTCGCGTGGTCGATGGACTGATCGAGCGCGGCCAGCGAGGTGAGGCTGTCGGTGAGCGAGGCGTCGTCCATGGGGCGTTGCTTCTAGGGCGCCACGATCCGGGCGGCCTTGTGGCCGGAGCGGACCGCGCCCTCGATGGTGGCGGGCAGCCCGGTATCGGTCCAGTCGCCGGCCAGCGCAAGGTTGCGCATGCTGGTGCGGGCGCCGGGGCGGCGCTTGGACTCGGCAGGTGTCGCAGCGAATGTCGCGCGTCGCTCCTTGACGATACGCCACGCCGGAGGGGCGCCAGAGAGGCCGTAGACCTTGCCGATGTCGGACCAGAACGACGCGGCGATCTCCTCGCGAGGCCGGTCGGCGAGCGCGTCCGCGCCGCTGACCGTGACCGAGATGCGACCGTCGAACGCGAACAGCCACTGCGCGACGCCGCCGATCACGCCGACCATGCGCGGCGCGCCAGCGGGCGCATCGACCTTGAAGTGGCCGTTGACGATGGCCCGGAACGCCCTCGGGGCGGGTGTGCCGGGGACCAGCGCCGTCGTGACCCCGGGCGGCGTCGCCAGAATCACCCCGTCGTTCGTCCCCACCTCGATCGGCTCGCCGCCGACCTGCAGGCGGCCCACACGCTCGTGCTCGGTGTCGAGACTCTCGACCCGGGCGCCCAGCCGCACCTCGCCGCCGCGGCTGCGGACGAAGGCGAGAGCAGGGTCGACGAACGCTGCGGCGAGCCCGTTTGCGGCTATGCGTGGCGCGTAGGCGCGCCCACCCAGCGCGATCGTCTCGCGGACCACGGCGGCGGCCAGCGCGGCGGAGGCCTCGCGCGGATCTGTGTTGAGCGCGGCCAGCATCACCGGCTCCAGCAGTCTCTCCCAGAGCGGTCCGGAGCTCCGGATCGCCTCGCCGAGGCTGCGCGAGCCCTGCGGTGCGGCGAGCGCCGCCAGGCCGAGATGGTCCAGCGCCGACGCGCCGGGCGTGCGCCGGTCCTTGGCGAACATCCACCAGGGCACAGGCCCCGGGTTGGCGCGCAGGCGCCAGCGGCGGCCGTCGCGGACGTCGCAGAAGTCGAACTCGGCCGTGGCCGGACCCACCAGCTGATCCGCCGCGCCGACCGCGGCGAGATAGCCCATCGTCGCGTGGTTGCCCGAGAGGATGAGGTGGTTGCCGTTGTCGATGACCATGTCCAACTGGGCGTCGTGGTAGCTCCGGCAGCGGCCGCCGGCCTGAGCCGCCGACTCGAGCACCACGACCCGGACGCCACGGCCGGCGAGGCGCACGGCGGCGGACAGCCCCGAGACCCCGGCGCCGACAACGTAGACCGTCCGGTCCGTCATCAGTCCACTAGACCGTGGCGCAGGACCAGCCAGAGCAAGTGCGCTTTGCCCAGCGAGACGCGCCGCCGAGGCGGCGCCCAGCCTTCCGCTTCGGTGGCTCTGAGGATGGCGCTGTAGACCTTCCCCATCAGTCGGGGCGAACGGATTCGGCCGCCCGGCCGCGCCTTCAGCACCGCGCCGGCGAGCGCATACTGCTCGTGCGCCTTGGCCGCGACCCAGCGGCAGGCCTTGTCGACGCGCGGGTCGGCCACCACCGCTGTGGGGTCCCGGTTCGTGACGCCGGCCGCGTCCAGGGCCTCGGCTGGCAGGTAGAGCCGGCCCATTGCGGCGTCCTCGTCGAGATCGCGCAGGATGTTGGTGAGTTGCAGCGCGCGACCGAGGTGGAAGGCCAGCGTCACGCCCGCCTGCTCCGGCATGCCGAAGATGCGCACGGAGAGCCGCCCGACCGCGCTCGCCACCCGGTCGCAGTAGAGATCCAGCGTGGCGAAATCCGGCGCCACGATGGGCGCGCCTATATCCATCTCCATGCCGTCGACGATGGCGAGAAAATCGGACTGCTTCAGCCCGAAGCGCGCGACGTGCTCGGCGAGGTAGGCGATTCGCAGCGGCGCCTTGCCCTCGTACAGGGCGGCCAGATCGGCGCGCCATGCGGTCAGCGCGATCCGGCGTTCGTCGGGCGAGGGACCCGGCTCGTCGGCGACGTCGTCGACCACGCGGCAGAAGGCGTAGATGGCGAACATCGCGGCGCGCTCGGCGGCCGGCAAGAGGCGCATGGCCGCGTAGAAGGAGCTGCCCGAGGCCTGGTTCTCGGCGCTCGCCTGGGGGAGCGGCGGCGTGTCGATAGCGGCGTCCATGGTCGAGGCTTATGATCCCGCCGAACGCGATTGCCGAGCCCCAATGCGCTCGCCGAATGTCCGCCCAACGCCGATGAGGCCTATGGCCACGGCCTCCAGCCGGGTGTGATGCACCCCGCCGGCCAGCGGATCGGCCGAGGCTAGGCGGCGCGTGAGGCCTTCAGCCAGACGCTGGATCGCGCCGATTTCGAGCGCCAGCCGCAGGTCCCGAACCTGACCGGCGAAAGGGCGTGAGAGCGCCAGCAGGCGCTGGGTCCTCGACGCCAGCTCGTGGATCACCGCGACGAGCTGTGGCGCGCCGCGCGGTTCGGCCAGCATCTCGATCCTCGCCCCGAACTGGTCGAGCGTTTCGCGCGGCAGATAGACACGATTCAGCGCGCGATAATCCTTGGCGCAGTCCTGCAGGTGGTTGATCACCTGCAACGCCGCGCAGAGCGCGTCCGAGGCCGGCCAGGCGGCGCGCCCCTCGCCGTGGACGTCCAGCATGAAGCGTCCGACGGGCGCCGCCGAATAGCGGCAGTAATCCATCAGTTGGTCCCAGCTCTCGTAGCGCAGCTTGGTGACGTCGCGCCGGAACGCCTCCAGAAGGTCCAGCATGTGCTCCCAACCGATATGTCTCTCGGCAAGAGCTCGCCGTAGCGCGACCGCCTGCGGCACGGTGTCGCTCGCGCCGGTCAGAGAGGCCTCGATCTCGGACAGCCGCGCAAGCTTCTCCTTCGGCGCGGCGGTCGGGTGGTCGGCGACATCGTCGGCCAGCCGCGCGACGCGATAGAAGGCCATGATCGGCGCGCGGTGGCGGGGCGCGATCAGGTGCGAGGCCACCGGAAAGTTTTCGTCGGCGCGCCCTTTGCCGGAAGCGAGGTCGGCCGCCGTCATGGGTGCGCTGCCGCCTGCGCCTGTGCGCGGCCTTTCCACATGCCGCCTCTGCCACGCCACACGTCGATTGCAGACTGCACGGTGAAGGCGACGTAGATCGCCCCGATCAGCGGCAGAGCGAGCCCCCATAGCGGCGAGACCCGATAATAGCGGAGCATGGGCTGGAACGACGCCGCCATCGCCGCCCAGGCAGCCGCGCCCAGCGCGCGCGCGCCCCAGCCATCGGCGAACACGGCGACCGTGGGCGCGGCGAGGTAGACCAGCGCCATGCCGAGCACCGTCCCGCCGAGCAGCCATGGAGAATAGTCAAGCTGCGCGTACGCCGACCGCGACACCATGCGGCCGATCTCGCCGAAGGTGCGATAGGGTCTCAGGCTGAGCGAAGTGCGCGTGACGCCTAGCCAGATCGGCCCCTGGGCCTTCAGCCGCCCGGCGAGCGCGCAGTCATCGATGATTTCGGCCCTGATCGCCGCGATTCCGCCAGCCGCCTCCAGCGCCTCGCGTCGCACCAGCATGCAACCGCCGGCCGCCGCTGCGACGCGCCGGCGCGGATCGTTCACCAGCGCGAACGGGTAGAGCATGTCGAAGAAGAACACGAACGCGGGGATGAGCATCCGCTCGGGAAGGGTCCCGGTCTGCAGGCGCGCCATCAGCGAGACGAGGGCGAGGCGCCCGGCTTCGGCGCGGGCGACCAGCCGCCGCAGGGCGCCAGCCTCGTGGGCGATGTCGGCGTCGGTGAGCCACAGGTAGGTCGGTCGGTCCAGCGACGCGTGCTCCACACCCTGGCTCACCGCCCATAGCTTTCCCGTCCAGCCGGCCGCCAGCGGCCTGCCGCTGATCACGTCGATCCGCCGTGTCGCGCCGATTACCGCCGCCGTGCGCGCGGCGAGCTCGCCTGTCGCGTCCTCGCTGTTGTCGTCGACGAGCACGAGACGGAGCGCGCCGGGGTAGTCCTGCGTCAGCAGGCTCGTCACGGAGGTCGCGATCACGTCCGCCTCGTTGCGCGCCGGAACGACTGCGGTCACTGAAGGCCAGACGGTCGGTTCGGGCGGTTGGTTCCGATCGTCGCGTTCGCGCATCGACCAGAAGAAGCCGCGGCCGAGGATAAGATAGATCCACGCCGCGAGCGCCCCGGCGCCGATGACGAACCAAGCGTTCATTTCAGGTAGCCGGCCTCGCGGAACCAGGCGAGCGCATCGGCCAGCGCCTCGGTGTGCGGTCGCGCCCGGTAGCCGAGCTCCCGCTCGGCCTTGGCGGAGGTGAAGAACATGTGGTGCGCGGCCATGTCGAGCGCGTCGCGGGTGAGCATGGGCGCCTTGCCGGTGATCTGCGCAATTCCCTCCGCTACGAAAGCGAGCGGATAGAGCGGGGCGCGGGCGAGCGCGAGGGTAGGGGCCTTGCGTCCGGTCAGCGCCGCGATGTCGGCCAGCATCTCGCGCAGCGTGAGGTCCTTGCCCCCCAGGATGTAGCGCTCGCCGATCCGGCCGTTCTCCAGGGCCTGCAGATGCCCATCGGCCACGTCCTCGACATGCACCAGGTTCAGCCCCGTATCCACGAAAGCCGGGATCTTCCCCTGAGCGGCCTCCAGCACCATGCGGCCGGTCGGCGTCGGCTTGATGTCCCGCGGTCCGATCGGCGTGGACGGATTGACGATCACCGCGGGCAGGCCGCGGTCGGCGACCAGCTGCTCGACCAGCCGCTCAGCCGCAACCTTGCTCTGCTTGTACGCTCCGACTCCCTCGCCATCGGCCAGCATCGCGGTTTCGTCGACGAACTTCGGCGTGTCCGGCGCACGCAGCGTCGCCACGCTCGAAGTGTAGACGACGCGCTCGACGCCGGCCGCAAGCGCCGCTTCCATGGTGATGCGCGTCCCCTCGACGTTCGCACGGCGCAACTCGCCGGGGTCGCGCGCCCACAGGCGGTAGTCGGCGGCGACGTGGAAGAGGTAGCGCACGCCCTGCAGAGCCGTCGCCATCGAGCCCGCATCGGTCATGTCGCCGACCATGACCTCGCAGGCCGCCCCTTCGAGGTTCAGGCGGGGGCTCGTCGGCCGCGCCAGAGCCCTCACCCGGGCGCCGCGCGCCGCAAGCGCTCTCAGCACGGCCGAGCCCACGAAGCCGGTGGCGCCGGTCACGAGGATGGAGTCGCCGGGTTGCAGCAAGGTGCTGGGCTCTTCTAACGGCGCAAGCGCGCCCCTTAGAGGTAACGCAGCCGAATCTGCAAGCGCGTATCGCCGGCGCCGGCGTAGAAGCTGGCGGATTTCATCGACGGCGCCCTCAGGAAAGGGCGTACGTTGTTGGAGAAGCCGTAGCCCTCGGTCGGGCCAAGCAGGCCGAGGTCGAGGTCGCCATTGCTGTTGGCGTCCTGGAACATCACGACCTCGTAGATCCCCGGGCGAGGCAGATACATGCACATCGTCTGGGCTCCGCGCTCGGCCGGATCCCGCCAGACGTCGAGCCAGCCGTTTTCCGCCAGCCAGCGTCGCCGGTCATCGCCGTAGATATTGGCGACCAGGAAGCCATGATCGGACTTCACGTTGGGGACGTCGACGAACAGGCGAACGCCTGTCGGCGCGCCGTGACACGCGGGATCGGCGCGGGCGCCGACCGCGACGACAGCCGCGGCCAGAACAAGCCCGGCGACCAGGAAGCGCCTGATGCTGATCCGCAAACAAACCTCTCGCGATGTCTTTCCGTCCGGTGTCCGGCGCGTGTTGCGAGGATGAAATAGTTGCTGCGGCGCTGTCTGCAAAGGCGGCTGGCCTTGGGCGCGCCGGCGCCGCTAGATGCGGCGCAGGGAGGCGCGCGATGATCCGTTTGACGCTCGAGCACACTGACAATCTCGGGCCGGAAGCCGATTTCGGCGCGCTTCTGAAGACGTTTGACGCCCGCCTGCGCTCGGCCGAGACGGGCGGCGCCCATGTGCTCGCCGAGAGCCGCGTCCTGGTCGACTACGTCGCGGGGGACGGAGACGAAGCCTGGGCGAGCGTCATCATCACACTGCGCGCGCCGGCTTCGCTCGAAGCGGCGCTGGCGCCCTGCCGCGAATCTTTTCTCGAACTCGCTCAAGCGCACCTGGGCGATTCTTTTGGCGCAACTCGATCGCCATCGTCAGCCGTGCGGAGTTCCACGCTGACTCAGTCGAGAGGGAACTTCGTCGCCGGCGGCCCCCGGGTCCGGGATTCTAGCCCGCCCGGCCCATATGGAAGATCTCCCCGCCTCGCCCCGAGGCCGCCTCCGCCAAGGTATAGCCTTCGAGCACCTGCGCCGTTGCGTCGCGGGCCCGCAAGAGCGCCTCCCGGATCGAGCAGGTGGCAAGGTCGGGACAATCGTCGCATTTGCGGAACGAAAGCCGGGAGACGCAGGGCGCCAGCGCCAGCGGTCCGTCGATCACGCGAATCACCTCGGCGAAAGTGACGTCAGCGGGATCGCGGGCCAGCTGATACCCCCCCAGCTTGCCGCGCCGGCTTACGATCACGCCGCGCCGTGCGAGCTCCAGAAGGATCGCCTCCAGGAATTTGCGTGGCGCATCCGCCCGATCCGCGAGTTCCCCGGCGGTGAGTTGCGCGCCGTCGGCCCGAGCGAGCTCGACGAGCGCACGCAGAGCGTACCTGGCTTTGCTTGACAGCATCGCCTTCATGTTTAGGCGCCCGTCCGCGGGTGCGGCAAGCCTCGGGAGCCTCGCCGAGAGCCCAGCGAAACGGATCGCCCAACCGCGCCTGGAAGGATGGCCTGGAGCGAAGCCTTCCAGGAGGGGCGTCGCGATCTGCGGCCACGAAGGCCCTCGAAAGTGCTTGCGCGACCTCCCGCCGGCACTTATACGCCGCCCCTCGCTTGCGGGCGGAGCTTCCGTCACGGTCGGATGGAAAACGGGCCGATAGGTCTTGATTTTCTATCGCGTCTGGAATAGCTTCCGCGCCTTCAATCGACTCGCTACGGACTGACAGGGGCAAGCCCCGAGCGGCCCCGACGCGGTCTTTGCGCTCTGCTCGGCGGTGTCCGAGAATGGTGTCGAGGGTCGGTTGACAGCGAATATGGGTGCGGATAGAGACGCCGCTCCTCGCGCCGCCGGGCGTTATCGGCGGGGTCGGAGTTCTCCGATCGGGTCTTTGACATCGTTGATTTGGAAAGAGAAACGCAGGCGGCGGCGTCCTGGCGATGGCGAAACCACGCCATCTCGACGCTGACAAATGCGGTCTCTTGAAGACAAACCATCGCCGTCAGCTTGCGGAGCTTCGGTTCCGTGTAGCGGACGGTTTTGGGAACTCGTCAATAGACTACGCAACGAACGCCCATTCGACCCCAAAAAGGGTCGGGTGGAAATCGGTCAGAACGTCAACTCAACCTGAGAGTTTGATCCTGGCTCAGAGCGAACGCTGGCGGCAGGCCTAATACATGCAAGTCGAACGCACCTTCGGGTGAGTGGCGGACGGGTGAGTAACACGTGGGAACGTGCCCTTTGGTTCGGAATAATCCGGGGAAACCTGGCCTAATACCGGATGTGCCCTTCGGGGGAAAGATTTATCGCCATTGGAGCGGCCCGCGTCTGATTAGCTAGTTGGTGAGGTAACGGCCCACCAAGGCGACGATCAGTAGCTGGTCTGAGAGGATGATCAGCCACACTGGGACTGAGACACGGCCCAGACTCCTACGGGAGGCAGCAGTAGGGA
>JAKAZA010000133.1 GCA_021816155.1 Pseudomonadota bacterium
GCGAGGCGCGCCGGCGGTCCGATGACCACCTCTCCTTCGTCGCCGGGATATCAAGCAGCCAGATCCAGGAGTTCGAAGAGCACGGGATCAACACCCTGGCCGCGCTCGCCGCCCTCCCCTTGCCGCTGGAATTTCGTCCCGAGCGTGGCTCCCCGCAGTCGCTGGAGCTGATTCGCGAACAGGCGCGCATCCAGCGCGACGGCCGTGAGGCGGGGCGCATGCTCCATGAGCTCCTCCCGATCGTGGCGGGGTCGGGCCTGGCCCGACTGCCCGAGCCCAGCCGGGGGGACGTCTTCCTCGACTTCGAAGGCGATCCGTTCGTGGGTGAAGACGGTCTCGAATACTTGGTGGGCTACGTCTGGCTGAACGACGCCGGCGAAGCGGCCTACACGGGCGACTGGGCCCTTTCGCGCCAGGATGAACGCGCTGCATTCGAGCGTTTCATCGACTTCGTCATGGAGCGGCTCCAGCGCTACCCGGACCTGCATATCTACCACTACGCCCCCTACGAGCCCGCCGCGATCAAGCGGCTGATGGGCCGCTACGCGAGCCGACAGGAAGAGGTGGACCAGCTGCTGCGCGGCCAGCGTTTCGTCGACCTCTTCTCGGTCGTGCGGCACGCCTTGCGCGCCAGCGTCGAGAGCTACTCGATCAAGCGCCTGGAGCCGCTCTACGGCTACAAACGGGCCGTGCCGCTGCAGGACGCCAACCGCACCATGGCGCGGGTCCAGACTTGCCTCGAACTCGACGAGGCCGGCGGCGTCGCGCCGGACGATCAGACATCAGTCGAGGGCTACAATCGCGACGACTGTCTCTCGACCCTCGCCTTGCGCGACTGGCTCGAAGGTCTCCGTGCGGCGGAGGTCGCCCGCGGCGCCCAGATCGAACGACCCGGTCCGATGGATGACGCCGCTCCTGAGAGCGTCAGCGCTTGGCAAGCGAAGATCGAGCCGGTCATCGCGCAGTTGACCCAGGGGATCCCCGACGATCCGGCCGAACGTGACGTCGAGCAAACGGCGCGCTGGACCCTTGCGCATGTGCTCGACTTTCACCGACGCGAAGAGAAGGTGGTCTGGTGGGAGTTCTTTCGGCTCGCGGACCTCGACGCCGACGAGCTGCTGCACGAGCGCGCCGCCCTCTCCGGCCTCCATTTCGAGCGCCGGGTCGGCGGGACCGACAAGGCGCCCATCCATCGCTATCGCTTTGGGCCACAGGACGCCGAGCTGCGCGGCGGCGAAGACCTGCGCAGCCTCGGCGGCGAGGCCTTCGGCAAAGTCGAGGCCGTCTCCGTCGAGGAGGGCTGGGTCGAGATCAAGAAGCGCGCCGCGACCGCCGACGTGCATGTGGAGGCCGTCTATGCACATGCGCATGTGCCCACCGCGGTGATCTCGGAAGCCCTTTACCGCATCGCCAAGCATGTCGCCGAGCACGACCTGCACGGGGCAGGCCCATATCAGGCCGCCCGCGATCTCCTGTTGCGGCTGGGCCCCCGGATCGACGGCGCGCCGCTTCAGCTTCCGAACGAGACCGCATCGAAAGCGGCGATACGGATCGCCCCGCTGCTGGAAGGCGGCGTGCTGGCCATTCAGGGTCCGCCCGGCGCCGGAAAGACCCATACCGGAGGCGGCATGATCGCCGCCTTGGCCAGGGCGGGGATCAAGGCCGGGATCACCGCCAACAGCCACAAGGTCATCCGCAACCTGCTCGACAAGGCCATCGACACGGCGACCAAGCAAGGCGCCGGCCTCCGCGCGGTGCAGAAGGTCGGCGAGAAGACGGACGACTGCCCGCCGCTGACGTTCACGACGGACAACAAGGCGTTCTTCGCCAGGATGGCCGACGGCTGCGGGCTCGGCGCCGGCACGGCGTGGCTCTGGGCGCGAGAAGAAGCGTTCGAGAGCCTCGGCGTCCTGTTTGTCGACGAGGCCGCCCAGGTGTCGCTTGCAAACGTGCTGGCCGTGTCGCAGGCCGCTCGCGGGCTCGTCCTGCTGGGGGATCCGCAGCAACTCGACCAACCCACGCAAGGCAGTCATCCTGACGGGACAGACGCCTCGGCGCTTCGCCATATCCTGGACGGCCAACAAACGATCGCCGAGGGCCAGGGCCTGTTTCTGGCCGAGACCTGGCGCCTCCACCCCGATATCTGCGCTTTCACCTCCGAGGTGTTCTACGAAGGCCGGCTGCATCCCCGCGAGGGTCTCGGTGTGCAACAGGTCCGATCGCGCGGCCGCGTCGCCGGATCAGGGCTGCGCTACGTGCTGGTCGAACATTCTGGCAATCAATCATCGTCCATCGAGGAGGTGCGCGAGGTTGAAGCCCTGGTGGCGGACATCCTCGGCTCCGGCGCGACCTGGATCGACGGCGATGGGACAGAAGCCGCCCTCACTCTCGACGACATCCTGATCATCGCCCCCTACAACGCCCAGGTCTTCGAGCTACAAAAACGGCTTCCTGGCGCCCGCGTCGGCACAGTCGACAAGTTCCAGGGCCAAGAGGCCGCGATCGTCATCTACTCGATGGCGACGTCCAGCCATGCCGACGCGCCGCACGGCATGGAGTTCCTCTACAGTCTCAACCGCCTCAACGTCGCGACGTCGCGCGCCAAGTGTCTGTGCGTTCTCGTCGCCGCGCCGACGGTGTTCGAGGCCGAGTGCCGCACGCCGCGGCAGATGCAGCTCGCCAACGCCTTTTGCCGATACCTCGAGCTCGCCGTGGAGATCTAGGCGGCACGCCATTGGCGATCGTTCGCGATCGGGTCCAGCTGATACGTCTCGCCTTCCCGCCCAAGGACCCGGCCCACAGTCCGGACCCTGCGTCCCTCCGGGGTTCTCTCGATGTAGATGATCACATTGATGGCCTGGGCGATCGCCCGATACGGGATCCGCTGGGTCACCTCCCCGATCAGGTCCTCGAGTCGCGTCAGGCCTTCCGCCGCGCTGTTCGCATGGATGGTGGCGAGGCCCCCTGGGTGACCGGTATTCCAGGCTTTCAGCAGGTCCAGCGCCGAGCCGTCGCGGACCTCGCCGATGATGATCCGATCGGGCCGTAGCCGAAGCGTGTCGCGAACGAGGTCGGTCATGGTCACCGGCGGGTCCGTCCGCTTGGTGAGCATCTGCACTTGGTCCGCCGCCGAGCATCGAAGCTCCGCGGTGTCCTCGATGATGACGACGCGATCGCCGGCGAAGGCTGGCTCCGCCAGGATGGCGTTGGCGAGGGTCGTTTTGCCCGACCCCGTGCCGCCGACGATCAGGATGTTCTGATGGGCGGTCGCGGCCTTTCGGATCGCCGCCGCCTGATCGTCGGTCATGATGCCCTGCTCGACGTACTGGTCGAGCGTGAAGACCACCTCCGGCCGCTTGCGGATGGCGAAGGCCGGATTGGTCACCAGCGGCATGAAGGCGCCCTGGAAGCGCTCTCCGGTCTCGGGGAGCGTCGCGCTGACCCGCGGCGAGTCGCGGGTCACCACCTCGCCGGCGTGATCGGCGAGCAGCCGCAGGATGCGGTCCGCGTCCGCGGCGGGAAGGCTCTCGCCGGTCCACGACCTCCCCTCCCCGATCCGGTCCACCCAGATCTTCCCATCCGGGTTGACCATGACCTCGACCACCATCCGATCGGCCAGGGCGCTGGCGATTACCGGCCCCATCGCCTGGCGGAGCGCGGCGACTTTCCGGTCGGTTACGAGGGGATGCTGCTGCGGCATGAGGGGATCCGTTTCGTCTGAAGGCGCCGGCGCTCTCAGCCCAGGCTGAGATCGTCGTCGTCGTGGCCGTGACGCATCGCCGAGACCGGCTGCAGGTCGAGGTACTCGCCCGGATCGACATGACCTGAGGGCGGCAAGTCTTCCACGGCAGCGCCATAGGCGGCCGTGGAGGCCGGTTGGCGGAACGGCGGTGGCGAGACACCGGCGAAAGCGTCCGGCGGGCCCTGTACGGCCCGCACGCCCCGCCAATCGATCTGCGCGCGGGATGGCAAGTCCGCCGCGCCAGGCGGTTGGACGTAGGCGGCCGGCACGCCGTGGAAATAGTGCCCGGCCCTCGCCCTGAAGAACGGCTCCTCGTAGTAGCGGATCTTGTCGGCCAGGATCGGCTTGGCGTTGTTGACGAACAGGAACTGCTTCCGGTCGTCGAGCCCGCGGACGTCCTCCTCGGAGAGAATGTAGCGCTGCTGCTCGGACTGCGAGGTCGAGCGATGGGCGCGGCCGAAAAGCGTGCGCGGATCGCTGTAGCTTTCCCGCATCTCCAGCGCCTTGCCGGCGCGCCGCGTCACCTTCTCGATGCTGGTGGGCTCCGACGTCGCGAAGGTCGCGGTGATGTGCATGTTGTCGAAGAGCGGCGTCTTCTCCCCGTACCGGGAGAACACGTCGTTGAAGCTCTGGCAGATCAGGTGGGCGGTGATGCCGTAGCCGGCCATTTCGCCCATGGCGTTCTCCAGGAACGGCAGGCTGCCGAGCTTCGGGAATTCGTCGAGCAGGAGGAGCATCCGGTGCCGCTTGCGCCGGCCGCGGCTGTCGTGGTGCTCGCTCTCCATCAGGCTGTTGATGGTCTGGCGGGTGAACACCCGCACCAGGAACGCCAGGCGGTCGGCATGGGCCTGCGGCGTGATGATGTAGAACGACACCGGCGCCTCCGAGCAGACCAGGTCCCCGATCGAAAAGTCCGACCAGCTGGTGGCGTATTCCACGAGCGGATCGGCCCACAGCGACAGCGACGCGCGACACGTGGCGAGCACATTGGACTTGACCCGCTCTTCCATGCTGGCGAGCGCGGTCGCGCCCAAGAGGACCTCCGGATGGATCTCAGCGATCGGCTCGCCGCGGGCATCGCGGGCGAGCCCGTCACGCGCATGGAAATCGGGCCGCCAGCGATGCCTGGTGTGCATCATCGCGTGCAGGGTCGGCTCGATGTTGATCAGGAGCCGGCGGACCTGGGCGAGGTTCTTCTTCTCGTCCGGCTCGCTGTAGAGGACGTGCAGGATCACCGCGGTGAAGAAGTCTGTGGCGCTCTGGTCCCAGAAGTTCAGGTCGCCCGCCTTCCGGCCCAGGGGGTCCACCAGGATGCCCACCACGTTCTGGATATCGGCGATCTCCATCGCCCCCTTGCGGACCTCGAACAGCGGGTTCCAGCGCACCGTGTTGGGGTCCGTGGGCGAGAAGTAGAAGACGTGGCTGAATCGCTTTCGATGGTCCGCGGTAATGTGCCAGAGCTCGCCCTTGCGGTCGTAGACGAAGGTGCTGTGCGGCCAGGCGATCAGGGTGGGCACGACGTGGCCAGCGCCCTTCCCGCTCCGTGAGGCGCCGACGATGATCGCGTGCTCGATGCCCGAATAAGTGAGGTATCGGCCGTCGAACCGCCCGAGTACGCGCCCGCTTATCTCACGACCGCTCGAGACCAGTTTCGCGCGCTCGACGTCCGCCAGGTCGGCCCAGGCGCCCGCGCCGAACCTGCGGGGCTGGCGATGGCCGCGGCGCATCAAGCCAATGCCGATCATCGCCGGAACCAGGCCGATCGCCAGCGCCTCGAGGGCAGCCAAATCGAACGCCTGCTGGTAGCTCTTCGCGTAGCGGCTGTACCAGGCGAGGAAGGACCACGGCGGATAGATCCTGACAGCGCCGACATCGACCCAGCCGCGCCCAAATTCCCGCGGGAAGTGGAAGCCGCCGGCGACCTGCTGGGTCGCGACCGCGAGCGCCAGTAGGACGCACAACATGGTCACTGTGAGGATGAGCGGGGCGCGTTTGGCGGTCGGCATCGGCGGCGTCCTTGCTCTCAAAAACCGGGGATGAAACCGCGGCCGATCGTGCGGCCGATGGTCTTGTTCAGCCGCTCGATCGCCTGCTGGCGAGCGGGCGCCGGGAAGCGCATCAGCGCCTCGCGGGCTGGTGTCCCCACGTCCCGGATGAAGCGGGTTTCGTCGGGAGATCGGGCGCGCACGTTGAGCGACGGCTGGCCCAGCGCCTGGGCGATCCGAAGGTCGTTCAAGGTCCGCATCGCGGCCGCGATCCGCTTGTCGGCGCGCTTGATCTTCCGCTCCAGCGTGCGCCGGCGGCGGCCGACGTCCGCGGCCTGGTCCAGCGCCGGTTGACGGCGGGCGGCGACGAACCTCTGGCCGTCGGGAGAGCGCGTCCAATCCCGCCGCACTTGCAGGCCGATCTCGGCCCGTTTCAGCTCCGCGCGCGCCCGGGCGATGGCGTTGAGCTCGGCGTGCTTGGCCCAGATCATCCGCGCCGGATTGCGGATCCATTGCACCAGCCGCAGGCGCTTCGATCGGACGCGTTCCACCCGCGCTTCGGTGCGCGCCAGCCGCGCCTTGGCGCGGGCCTGGACGCGCGCCGCCTCCTTGGTCAGCTCCCGCTCGATCTGGGCCTGGCTGGGCACTTTCGGCGCGATCAAGGCCGTCCGTTCCGCCGCCCAGCCGTCCCGCTCCGTCGTCATCCGATGGAGCACCTTCTCGGTCTCCGTCACCAGCTTCGGCAGCGGCACGGCGATGACTGGCGCGGCCTCGGCCAGGCGGTCCGCGGTCGCCTGATAGTCGAGCCGGATCTCCCGCGCCTTGGCGTTCCGCGCCTGCACGTCCCGGTTCTGCTCCCCGAACTCCGATGCGATGTTCTTGCGCTCCAGCGCCGTCGCGCTCGGCCCCATGTGGACCGTCGGCGTGCGATCCACTCCCTGCTCCGCGAGGCTCCGATGGGAGACCTGCGGCGCGTCGGGACCGAGATGCTGGCGCAGATGTTCGTTCTGAATCTCCGCCCACCCCGCCCGCCACTGGCGGACCATCGTCGGGCTCCACCACTCGGCCGGCTTGCGCCCGAAACCCGCCGGTCCGATCGCCCTCGTGGTCACCAGGATGTGGGCGTGGAAATTCCGCTCGTCGCCCTGCTTTCCCGGCCGATGCAGCGCGATGTCGGCGACCATGCCGCGCGCCGTGATGTGCTGAGCGACGAAGTCCCGGACGAGCGCCTTACGCTGGTTCAGGTCCAGCTCATGCGGCAGCGACAGGAGCACTTCGCGGGCGGGAACGGCGTCCTTGCGCCCCTCCGCCTTCTCCGCACCATTCCACAGCGCCTGGCGCTCCTGCAGCGCCTTAGGCGCCCCGGCCGGGGCCATGATCGCCGTGTATTCGATGTCCTCCTTGGCCCCGAAGTCGAACTCCATGGCCAGGTGCTCGTCGACGAGCCGCTCGCCCGATCGGTAGGCCGCCGCGGCGACCGCCGATCGGCCATGGGAACGCTGGATGGTCTGAACCGCCAATCGATACTGGGCCACGCCACTCTCACTTGACTGACCGCCACGCGGTCGGATCGCTAAGGGCCCTGGCCCTTGGCTCAGACCCCCGGCCGCCGCAGGCCGGTGAGGGGTCTGATCTCGCCGGGCGGAGCCCGGCCGCAGGGGTCGGTGGGCGTAGCCCAAGCGACCCGTAACTGCGCCATTGTCCACAAACGACCTGGCTGCCCTACGAACGCCCAAGTTGGCCGATTCTGTCAGCAAGCGCACATCACGTTCTTTTTTGCCACAAAGAGACCGCGTAGCCCTCATGGTCGACAAACGCCGTCGCAACAGCAGGCCCTCGAAATACCGCCCGCGCTCGGAAGCCCAGAAGCAGCGCCGCCGCGAGCTCTGGGAGGCCCGCGCGCAGGATCGGCAGCTCACCACCCGCCAGTCCGAGGAGGCGGCCCTCAGAGCCCGCCTGGACGAGCTGGAGGCGGCGATGAGGGACGTTGGTCGGGTGGGCGTCCACAACCGACGCCACACCATCCCGCTCGACGAGATCGACGACGAGCAGCGATTCCACGTCCTCAAGGCGCGGGTCGAGCGGCTCGAGGCGCTCTGGTCCATCGGCCAGCGCAAACGCGAGACCCGCGGCAAGATCATCATCGGCGGCGCGCTCCTCGCCGAGGCCGCGGACGAGATGATGGTCGAGGGCCGGTCGGAACTGCTGGAGCGGCTGGTCGACATCATCGACCGCCGCGTCGACCATGTTCGCGACCGCCTGACCGTGCGCGAACTTCTCGGGGACGCGCCCCTCCCCCTGCGCCCCGGCGGCGGCCTCCACGAAGGCCCGCAAGAGGCGCTCGCGGCGGCCGGCGAGTCGCTGCCGGACTTCGACGCCATGGCCGAGTCCGCGCTGGCCGACGCCCACGGCGAGGACCTCCTGCCCAGCGAGATCGACCCCGATTATGCGGATCTGGATGCATCCTGGCGCAAGGCGGGCTAGCGCGGATCGCCGCCGGCGCGGCTGTCGGAGCTGACGAAGATCGCGCGCTCAGGATCGCCTTCCGCCACGCCCTCGGCCGGCCGCGCCATCGGATCCGCCGCGGCGGCCGCCCCGCCGTTCCCCGCGTCGGAATAGGCCAGGTTGTCGCCGACGAAGATCGCCCCACCGGCGCGGCTCAGAATCACATCTGACGGCCCGTGCGCCGCCGCGGTGCGCCCCGGCCGAATGCCGCTCCGGTCCCCTCCCCTGCCCGCCTCCCGGTAGAAGCTGTGCGCCCCGATGACGGCGGATGGCGCCGCCCCGCCGAAGTTCACCAGCCGCGTCGAGACCTCGCCGGCGCGGGCGCGCTGGGCGACGATTTGCGGGTTCTGGAAGTAGCGGGCGCCGTTCGTCAGGTCAGGCAGGCGGCCGTCCAGCGCAAGGTTCAGGATGGTGTCGATCCGAGCCTGCTGCGCGTCTGAAACCGGACGAAGATTGCGCCAACTGCCCCCGGCCCGCATCACCGGCTCGAACTGATGCGGGGCGTTCAGGACGGTGTCGACGCTGGGCCCCCAGCGACCATCCGCGAGGCGGTTCAGGATCGTATAGACGACGGCGGCCAGGCCGCTGTCGCCTTGGTTCCCGGCCTCCGCGTACGCGACCCTTGCGATGGCCTCGCGCGACTCCGACGAGGAGACGTCGACGCCGATCGGAGCGCTTGCCGGCGCCGGCGAAGGCGGGCCGGCGTGGGCTGCCGTCGCAGCTTCGACGGGGCAGCTGACGCCGGCTGGGAGGGCGCCGGAGACGGCCCCGCCGTGGGCCAGCAAGGCGCATAGTCCGGCGAGTGCGGCGGGGTCCATCAGGTAGCTCCACGAGGGGGCTGTGGCGCGCTGAGGAGCGCGAACACGCCGAGGATCTGAGCGCTGGCGACGGGGCCGTAGTAGCGGCTGTCAAAGCTGTTCGGGATGCGATCGGAGAAGACGAAGAACTCACCAGGCCCGAGCGCCCGACAGCCGTCCCAGTGCGGCAGCGGCCGCCCGCGCGGGTCTTGCGCCAGCACCGGCGCACGCCGCCGTCCGTTGATCGAAAGGACGTTTCCGCGCGTGCAGACGACGTCGCCCGGCCCCGCCGCAACCTGCTTCAGGATCGGCACCTCATGCAGATAGGCCATCCGTCCGTCGGCGTAGGGAAACGCGGCCGCCGGTGCGTGAAACGCAATGATCCGCCCCACCTGCGGCGCGACCGGAATGCGCACATAGAGGCCCTGTGGCTCGCTGTCGGTCTGGTTCCAGAGCACGGCCGGCTGCGGTGTCGCCGCGAGGACGGTGGCGAGCGCCGGCGGCGCGACCGTGAGCCCGAGGATGGCGAGCGCGACGCCGCGCCGACGTTTGAGCTGCACTCCGAAAGTCCCCCCCGCCGCATCTGATCGAGCCGAAGGCTCGCCGCGGCGTTGGGCGCCAATGGGGCTCATGCCCGGCGTTTGTGGGCTGTCTGCTGCTGCGCCCCTGCAGCGCGAATCGGGGATGTTCAGCCGCCCGTCTTTGCCCTGTGCGCCCGGATGTTCTGCGCTTTCCAGGCCAGCATGGGCATCGCGGCGATGCGGGTCTTCACGGCCTCTGAGACGTCCAGGCCGGATGGATCGATGTCACCGGCGTCAAGGAGCCGATCCAGGAAGGCGGTCTCGCCCGGCGTTCGCTTGAAGAGCGGCGCGAGGCCTTCGCGACATTCCGCAATAGCCTTGGCAATCCACGCTTCGGCACCGCCTTCCGCATCGAAGTACCCGCTGGGTAAACAGATGGCGAGCTTCTGCTTCAACTCGCGAGGGTCGCCGCCGATGTCGCCGAGGCCCGCGGTGCGCCAGTCGCGGCGGCCCGCCGCGCCCCAGGCCAGAACGCCCGCGCGAATCAGACCCCAGTCCAGCCCCGGGGCCGCCAGGATGCGGCGGG
>JAKAZA010000134.1 GCA_021816155.1 Pseudomonadota bacterium
CATCCGTATGGCGTGGCATGGCGCCGGCACGTACCGTATCTCCGATGGCCGAGGCGGCGCGGGTTCCGGAGCGCAGCGCTTTGCGCCCCTCAACAGTTGGCCGGACAACGTGAGCCTCGACAAGGCGCGCCGGCTGCTGTGGCCGATCAAGCAGAAGTACGGCCGCAAGATATCCTGGGCGGACCTGATGATCCTGGCCGGCAACGTCGCGCTGGAGTCGATGGGCTTCAAGACATTCGGCTTCGGCGGCGGACGCGAGGAGGCGTGGGAGCCGGACGAGAGCGTCTACTGGGGACCCGAGGGCCAGTGGCTGGCGGACGAACGCTACAGCGGTGACCGCAATCTCGAGAACCCGCTGGCCGCCGTGCAGATGGGCCTCATCTACGTGAACCCTGAGGGCCCCAACGGCGATCCCGATCCGATCGCGGCGGCCAGGGACATCCGCGAGACATTCGCGCGGATGGCGATGAACGACGAGGAGACGGTCGCGCTGATCGCCGGGGGCCATACATTCGGCAAATCGCATGGCGCCGGCGATCCTTCGCTGGTGGGGCCGGAGCCCGAGGCCGCCCCGATCGAGGCGCAGGGGCTGGGCTGGATCAGCCGCCACAAGTCCGGCAAAGGCGACGACACCATCACCGGAGGGCCGGAGATCACCTGGACGCAGACGCCGACCAAGTGGAGCAACCACTTCTTCGACAACCTCTTCAGGTACGAATGGGAGCTGACCAAGAGCCCCGCCGGCGCCCACCAGTGGCAGGCGAAAGGGGCCGCGTTAGTCATGCCCGACGCGCACGACGGCACGAAGCGGCATCCGCCAACCATGCTGACGACGGATCTCGCCCTCCGGTTCGACCCCGCGTACGAGAAGATTTCGCGGCGGTTCCATGAGCATCCGGACGAGTTCGCCGACGCATTCGCCCGGGCATGGTTCAAGCTGACGCACCGCGACATGGGTCCGCTGGCGCGCTACCTCGGCCCGCTCACGCCGAAGGAGCCGCTGATCTGGCAGGATCCGATCCCGGCCGTGGACCATCCGCTGATCGGGCCCGTCGACATCGCGGAGTTGAAGGCGCAGATCCTCGGCGCCGGGCTTTCGGTCTCCGAGCTGGTCACGACAGCCTGGGCCTCCGCTTCCACCTTCCGTGGCTCCGACAAGCGGGGCGGCGCGAACGGCGCCCGCATCCGCCTCGCGCCCCAGAGGGACTGGGACGTCAACCAGCCCGCCCAGCTGGCGAAGGTCCTGCAGGCGCTCGAGACCATCCAGGCGGCCTTCAACGCCTCGCAGTCAGGCGGGAAGAAGGTTTCGCTGGCGGATCTGATCGTGCTCGGCGGGTGCGCGGCGATCGAAAAGGCGGCGAAGGCTGGCGGGCGAGACATAGAGGCGCCCTTCAGCCCCGGGCGGATGGACGCCAGCCAGGCGCAGACCGACGCCCATTCGTTCGCAGCGCTCGAGCCGACGGCGGACGGCTTCCGCAACTATCTGCGCGGCCCGCAACGGCTGCCCGTCGAAGCGCTCCTGGTCGACCGGGCGCAACTGCTGACCTTGACCGCGTCGGAGATGACGGCGCTGGTCGGCGGCCTGCGGGTCCTGGGCGCGAATGTCGCCGGATCGCGGCATGGCGTCCTCACCGAGCGCCCGGGCACGCTGACCAACGACTTCTTCGTCAACCTGCTCGACATGAGCACGGAGTGGCGGCCGTCGGGTGCTGACGGCGTCTACGAGGGGCGCGACCGGAAGACGCAGACGGTGAAGTGGACGGGCACGCGCGTCGACCTCATCTTCGGATCGAACTCGGAGCTGAGGGCGCTCGCGGAGGTCTACGCGAGCGCGGACGCGGCCAGGAAGTTCGCACAGGACTTCGTAGCCGCGTGGACCAAGGTGATGGAGCTCGACCGGTTCGACCTCGCCTGACCGGTCGGGCGCACACGATGCCGACGGCGCCGGCCGAGAGCGATTTCGGCCGGCGTCGCGGCGGCCATCAGCCTGAACGGCGATTCACCCAAGTTTTCAGCAAGGCCTTAACGCCGCCGCCCCCAGACTTCCGCTATCCGGGAAACCGTCGGAGGCCCGGCGCATGGGCGTTTTCGGCGAGCTGTTTGGCTTCGACGGCCGCATCAGCCGGCTGGGCTATCTCTGGCGCGCTCTGCTGGGAGGCGCGCTCATCGGGGTGGGCGGCGGCCTGATCGGCCTCGCCCTCGTGTTCGCGCTCCCTTCACAATCGATCCTGGGCGACGGCGAATGGATGCGGTGGCTGACGACGGGCGCCCTCCTGATCGGCATGTGGAACGGACTGGCCCTCGCCAGCCGCCGCCTGCGAGACATCGGCCTGGAACCGACCCACGTCGTGCCGATCTATGTCGCGCTTTGGGTCGTGAACGAAGCGCTGCTGGCGCCGCTCGACGGGATGCGGCCGCAGACCTACGGCGCATTCGAGGACGGCTGGACCGTGCTTCAGCTGGCCTTGCCGGTCCTGCTGCTGGTCTGGCCTGGCCGTCGCGCGCGGCCGCCCGCGACCTCCCGGGCGCGCTACGAGCCGCCGGTGACGACGCGCTACGTGAACTGGCGCGCGAGCGGCGACTGAGGATCGACGCGGGCCACCGGCCTTGACCTCGCGGCCAATCCCTCGCAACTGGCGCGTCATGGCCGCATCCGATGTCCCCCCCGAGCTTCTGGAGATCCGCCACTCCATCGACAACATCGATGCGGCGCTGATTCACCTGCTCGCCGAGAGGTTCAAGCAGACGCGCAAGGTGGGGGCGCTGAAAGCACGCGTCGGCCTGCCGCCGGCGGACCCGACGCGGGAAGCCCAGCAGATCGCGCGGCTGCGCTCGCTGGCCGTCACCGCCGACCTCGATCCTGAATTCGCCGAAAAGTTCTTGAATTTCCTGGTGAAGGAAGTGATCCGCCACCATGAGATCATCGCCAACGGCGGCAAGATCTGAGCAGCCGGCGCGCGTCGGTCAGGCGAACGTCGCCGCGGTGTCGCCGCTCCCGAGCGCATTGTAGATATACAGCTGCAAGCCCGCCGCGAGCGGACCAGCGATCGCCACGCTTGCGGCCTGGCCTCCGATGCTGCCCCAGCCCCTGGCCGCGCCGGAATGCCCGAGCATGGCCGCAATAGCGCCAAGCATCCCGCCAACGACGACCGCAAGAAGCATCTGCGCCAGAAACGACACGATCCAGGTGACCACAATCGCCATCACCGCTCCGCGCGTCGTGCGCCAGCTCTGGGCGAAATTGAAGGCGCGCGTGTCGGCGGCGAGTAGCGGGTAGAGCGAGAGGCGCGCGCCGAAGTAGAGCGCGGCGGCGAGGGTCGGCAGCCAGATGGCGACGGAGATCACGCCGGCGGGGCCGGCGAGCATGTGAAGCGCCGCGGCGCCTTTGGCTGCGTTGTCGCCAGTGGTCAGGGCCGTGACGTCGGCCCGGTCAGCCATCGCGCTCACCCCGACCGCGACCCCCCAGATGATCGCGACCACGAAAATCGCAGCCAGGAAGATCAAGCCGAGTATGATCCTGGCGCCCAGCACACGCCACTCGAGGCTCCCCCACTGGAGGCCGGCCGCGTGGGCTCGAAACGCCGCGTCGCCGGGATGGCGGGCCTCGACGCCGATCCGGAACAGCGCGCCCGCCATCGCGGCGGAGGCGAATAGGTTCACAAGCCCCCCGAGAAACGGCGCTGCGGTCCAATTGGGGCGCAGGACCTGGATCGCCCCAAGCGCCGCCGCGAGCCAGACGACGACCAACATGACGCCCCAGGCCCGCCTCCAGGCCACCTCGACGAACCGGACAGTCTGTCAACTCGCCTCACCGACCCGTACGCCGCCCATGGTCGCGTCCCCCTCGCTTCTCATGCGGCGCAGCCTGACGCGCCTCTGCGACGGTTGCAACCGTGGGAGGTCACGCGGCCTGGGCGGCGAAGAAGTCGTCCGGGTCGTCGACGTCCACCAGCCGCCCGCGCCTGATCTCGAGGAACCGCGTGGCGGCGGCGCGGGTGAAGTAACGGTCGTGCGACACGAAGATGCAGGAGACGTCGGCTTCCTCGAGTTGGCTTTCCAGCGCCTCCTGCCCCTCGATGTCTAGGTGGTTGGTCGGCTCGTCGAGAAGATAGAAATTGGGGCGTTCCGACTTCAGGCGCAGGAACATCAACCGTGCGCGCTCGCCCACCGAAAGCAGCGCAATCGGCATTTCGAGGCGCTTGAACGCGAAACCCGCCTTGACCAGTCCCTGGATCGCCTCGCGCTCGGCCACGCCGTCGACCGCGGCCATGTATTCGATCAGGCTCGCGTCGAGCGGCAGATCGCTCATCGCCTGGTCGAACACGGCCAGGCGGCTCGCCGGATTGAAGCGCACCTTGGCCTTGCCGTCGTAGTGCGATCCGGCCTGGGCGGCGAACGCACGGGCGAGCACGCCCAGCAGCGTCGACTTGCCGGCCCCGTTCACGCCCAGCAGCGCGACCCGCTCGCCAGCCCGGACCACGAGGCGCTCGATCTGAAACAGCTTGCGGCCATCCGGCGCCGCCACGGCGTAATCGTCAATTCGGAGGGCGACTTTGGCGTCGATGTCGCCGTCAGCCAGCTCCAGGCGGCGCTCGCGGGCGACGTAAGCCTGTGTCCGGGCATCCTCGAGGCGCTCGATCCGGCGCTCGACGATCTTCCGTTTCTTGTCGAAGACGTCGTTCTTCTGCGCCCAGACCTTGTAGCGGGCGCAGACTTGCTCCAGCCGGCGGATCTCCTTCTCTTCGAGGGCCCTGCGGCGCGCTTCCGCCGCGTCCCGCTCGAGGAGCGCCTGGCGGGCCGCCGAGAACGGCGCTCGGAAGCTGTGCGCGCCGTCGGAGCGCAGGAAGAGCGTTCGCGAGGTGACGCGGTTCAGGAACTCGCGATCGTGCGAGACGATCAGCATCGGCAGCTTGATCACCTCGGTCAGCCAGCGTTCGAGCGTGGCGATATTGCCGAGATCGAGGTGGTTGGTCGGCTCGTCGAGCACCAGAATGTCGGGATTCTCGAGGATGGCGGCGCAGGCCACCAGCACCAGCCTCCGCCAGCCGCCGGAGAGCACGGCGTATGCGCCGTCCGCGGCGGCCGGCGCCATGCCGATTTCCTCGAGCATGACGTCGATCCGCCAATCCTCGCCCTCGGCGCCGCCACGCTTCAGCGCCTGCGCCATGACCTCGCGCACGCCGAGCGACGCGTACGCCGCCGGAACTTCCTGCGGCACGTAGCCGACTTTTGTCGAGCGGGAGCGGACGAGCCGGCCCTCGTCGAGCTCCAGCTCTCCCGTCAGGCACTTCAGCAAGGTCGACTTGCCGACGCCGTTCTCGCCCACCAGAGCCGTGCGGGCGTCGTCGAGCAGGAAGGAGACGTGGCGGAACACGAACCCCTTCTGGTAGGCGAAGCCGGCGTTCTCGACGCCGAGCACGGACCATTTGCCGGACATCGGGGGCGTGAGGTGGCCCGGACCTCGCGCAGCGTCAAGCCTCGTAGGTCGCGCTCATCGCGATCTGGCCGTCGCAGCGGACGGCGATTACGGTGTTCGGATCGTCCGCTGGGCGCAGGCGCACGGGCTGGTTCACGAAGAGCGGCGCCATCGCTCGGAAGCTGAAGCTCTTCAGCGGCGACATGGCCGCGCGCGACGCCAGATCGAACAGCTTGGCGGCGGTGAAGGGCCCGTGCACCAGGAGGTCGGGATAGCCCTCCCGCTCACGGGCATAGGCCTGATCGTAGTGAATGCGGTGCCCGTTGTAGGTGCCGGCGGAGTAGCGGAAGAGGTCGACCGTCGTGGGCGTCCAGAGCTCGCCCGCGCCGCCCGCGCCCGCGTCGGCGACCGCCGCGGTCGGCTCGCCCGCCTCGCGGTATGCGATGGTCTGGGTCTCGGTGATGCGCAGACGGCCCTCCTGGGTCAGCTCGCGAAGCACGTCCATCAGCACAAGATCGCCCGAGCGGCCCGAACGGCGCCGGATGTCGGCGATCGTCGTGCCGAGCTCCGCGGTCTCGCCCAATGTCAACGGCGCCTCGAAGCGGATCGTCGAGGACGCGAACATGCGTCTGGGCTCGGCGATCGGCGGCAGGAAGATGCCGCGCCGCGGATGCCCGTCGGGACCGAGATCGGCCGGCGCCACGGCGTCGTTGAAGTAAGCCCAGTGCCCCAGCGGGGGAAAGGACGCCTCGACGTCCAGCGGCGCCCCCATCGCGGCGGCGTAGCGCCGTGCAAGCTCGGGCTCGAGCACAGCGGTCTGCACGCGGCCGCGGCCGATCCAGTCTGAATAGTCGGTGGTCATGCCGCTCCTCTCACCAGCCCTGCGTCGTGCAGTCGTCCGATTTCCCCGGACGACATCCCGAGCAGCTCCGCCAGCACCTCGTCGGTGTGCGCGCCGAGACGCGGCGCCGGCGTCGGCGCGTCGCGGAAGTGGCCGACCACCGTCGCCGCCGGACCTGGGACCGGGTAGTCCAGGCCGCTCGGCTGCGCCGCCGCGCCAAAGACCCGGTTCGCGGCGCCAAAGAGGGCAGTATCTGCCGAAGCCTCGGCCATTGTCCGGTAGGCGGACCAACACACCCCCTCGGCCTCGAACACCGGCGCCAGCTCCGCCTCCGTCCGCTGGGCGAAGGCAGCCTCGAACAGCGGGTAGAGCCGATGGCGATGCTGGTAGCGAACCGCCTCGTGGGCGGCGAATGAAACCCCGAGCTCGGCCTCTAGCGCGGCCACCGCCGTCTCGAGGCCGAGGGCCTTGACCGTGCCGCGCCACTGCCGCGGCGTGATCGCCACCAGCATCAACCGCCGCCCACCCTTTGTCGCGAAATCGCGCCCGAACGCGCCGAACACGTCGTTCCCGAGCCGCGGCCGCGCGCCCTCGCCGACCAGCGCCTCTGCAAGGTAGCCCATGTTGGCCAGTGCCGTGGCTGCGATGTCGGAAAGCGGCACGCGCACCTCGCACCCGCCTTTTCCGGCGCGCCTCGCGCGTTCGGCGCTCACCATCGAGAACGCGGCGTAGGCGCCCGTCAACAGGTCCCACGCCGGCAGCACGTGATTCACGGGGCGCGGGTCGTCGGGAAAGCCCGTCATCGTAGGCAAGCCGATCGTGGCGTTGATCGTATAGTCGAGTGCGGTGCGCCCATCGCCCCAGCCCATGACCCGTACGCAGATCACGTCCTCGCGCAGCGCCTTCAGCCGCTCGTAGGAGAGGAAGCCGTCCGCGGGAAAGTTCGTGAGAAAAAGGCCGCGATCCTCGCCGGGCGCCGTCGCCAGCCGCTGCGCGAGCTCGCGGCCCTCCGGACGCGCGAGATCGATCACCACCGACTTCTTGGCCTTGTTCAGGCCCTCCCAATAGAGACTCTCGCCATTCGCGGCGAGCGGCCAGCGCCGGAAGTCGGGGCCGCCGCCCACCTGATCGATGCGGATCACCTCGGCGCCGAACTGACCCAGATAGAGTCCGCAGCTGGGGCCCGCGATGAAGGCCGCAGCCTCGACGACGGTCAGGCCTGTCAGGAGGTCGTACATGGCGCGAGCCGTCTCACCAGCGCGTGGCGGAAGTCAACCGCGCACCCACTGGCCCGACCTGCGCGCGTTGGAGGCTCGTCAGCGCGGGCCATGCCGCAGGCTGAGGATGTACGAGATGACGTCGTCCATCTCGTGATCGGGCAACACGTAGCGGTCCATCTTCATCGGCCTGGTGCGCCTGTCCCAGTGGCTGATGGCGAGGAACTTGCGCAACGACGCGGCGGTCGTCTTCGGGTCGTTCGCGATGCTCTCGAAGCTCGGCGCAGGGTGGGTCAGCACAGGTTGGCTCGCCTGGTCGGGCGCCACCACATGGCAGACGGCGCAGACCTCCAGCGAGTCGGCCCGCCCCCGCGCCAGCGCCGCCGCGTGCGGCGTCGGCCGCGCCGCGAGCGGCGCGGCCGATACGGCGGCGGCCAGGACGGCAAGGGCCGCGGCGGTGCGCGTCATCTGCCTGCACCTCGAGACGGGACTCTTCGCGCCACAGACTAGCGAAGCGGCCGGCGTTGCCGTTGATCGACGTCAACAGCGCGCGAGACGCGAAGCGCGCGGGCCAACCGATCCGCGGCATGATCCTGGCAGGCAGGCAGATCACTTTCCCGCGAAGGGACAGCCCTTCGCCCCGCATTGGAGCATCGCCCCGTGAGTGTTCATCGACTGCCGCGCGCCGAATCCCCGGCTGCCGAGACCCTGGCCCAGCGTATGGAGCGCGTCAGGGCCGAGGCCGCTGAGATCGCCCAGGCGCACACCAACGAGTTCCAGCGCATCATCACCGAGGCGCTGCGCTACGCCGATGACATCGCAAGCGGCGGCGAAGCCTATCATGTCGGCGTGCGCGAGATCGCCCGCAGCCTGGGGATGGATCTGCGCGACTCGATGCTCGCCCTCGAAGTTCTGCGGGGGCGCACGCAGGAGCGCGCGCTTGCGTCGACGACCGAGCAAGCGGCTGCGTCCTGACGGCTTTCGCCCGCGCGGTCAGTCCTCGAAGATCGCCACGACCCGTGACCATCCGGCCGAGGCGCCTTTGATCTTCACGGGGAAGCAGCAGATTTCGAAGCCGTCGGGCGGCAGCTGCGCCAGGTTCGCGAGCTTCTCCATCTGCCAGTAAGGGATCTCGCGGCCGGCCTTGTGGCCCTCCCAGATGATCGCGGGGTCGCGCGTCGCCGCCCACTTCTTCGCCGTGTGGCTGAACGGCGCGTCCCACGACCAAGCGTCGGTGCCTACGACGCGCACGCCGCGCTCGGTGAGGTAGAGCGTCGCCTCGCGGCCCATGCCGCAGCCAGCGTGAATGTATTCAGGCCGCCCGAAGACCTCGCCGGCGCGCGTGTTGACCACCACGATATCCAGCGGCGCGAGCTGGTGGCCGACGCGCCGCAGCTCGGCCTCGACATCCGCCGCGGTGGCGACGTAGCCGTCCGGCAGTCCCCGGAAGTCGAGCTTCACGCCGGGGCGGAAACACTGGTCGAGCGGCGTCTCGTCGATGGTGGGCGCGCGTCTGGCGCCATGGTCGGTAGTCGAATGGAAGTGCCACGGCGCATCCATGTGGGTGCCATTGTGGGTCGAGATCTGGACCCGCTCCACGGCCCAGCCCTCGCCGTCAGGCAGGTCCTGCGCCGTCAGCCCGGGGAACGAAGCCGCCATCTGCAGCACGGAGTCCTTGTGCTGCGTGTAGGTGATCCTGGGCTCCATGCCGGGCGGATCGGACGGCACGCCCACCTCGAGGGCGATGGAAAGATCGACGATGCGGCGCGCCATGAAGTCCTCCAGGGATCGGCGGAGCGCTAGTTCAAATCCCCTTCTGCGCGCTCGACAAGCCGCGTTTCGCCGCTCAGAAGGGACGCGCTTTTCAACCATTCATCTAGAGGGACTGGCTAACCTATGGATCGTGTTCTCCCGCAGCCTACGCCGGAGACCCAGCATTTCTGGGACGGCTGCAAGGAAGGCGAGCTGCGTCTGCAGCGTTGCGCCGACTGCTCGAAGACTTATTTCCCACCCCGTCCGTTCTGCCCCGGTTGCGGGTCGCGCAGCGTCGAGGTCTTCAGGGCCTCAGGCAAGGGCAAGCTCTGGAGCTACGTCATCAACCACCGCCCGCGCCCCGACATGGGCAAGGACCCGCACTCGATCGCCGTGGTGATGCTCGACGAAGGCGTGACCATGATGACCAACATCGTGGGCTGTCCGCAGACGCCGCAGGCGCTGGTGCTGGACATGCCGGTCGAGGTCACCTTCCAGACCTTCGGCGAGATCGCCCTGCCGCTCTTCAAGCCGGCCGCGTAAAGGGGAGCGACAACCATGAAGCAGAAGACTGTCGCGGTCGTCGGGGCCGCGGAGACAACGAAGCTCGGCAAGATCCCGGACATGTCGGTGATCCAGCTGCACGCCGACGCCGCCCTCAACGCAATGGCCGACTGCGGGCTGAAGCCCTCGGACATAGATGGCGTCGCCACGGCCGGAATCAGCCCGACCGACCTCGCCTATTACCTCGGCATCAAGCCAACCTACGCGGACGGCACGTCCGTCGGCGGCTGCTCGTTCATGCTGCACGTGCGGCACGCGGCGGCGGCGATCAACGAGGGCCTGGCCAAGACCATCCTCATCACGCACGGCGAAAGCGGCCGCTCGCGCGTCGGCGCCGGC
>JAKAZA010000015.1 GCA_021816155.1 Pseudomonadota bacterium
CAGGTGGCGATCCTCAGAAATCTACTCTGGTCTGGCGCCGCAGTCCACGCGCCCGACGCGCCGCCATGAGGGACGGCGTGGGCCGTGGCGGCTGCGCAGGGCGGCCCGAGGAGCCTCGACGTCAGCTTGGGCCCATGCCGCTGGCGGGAATGGGGGTTTCAATTGGGTTTCCCGGCTTTCCCGTCTCGGATCGGATGGTCTGGACGGTGAGGCGCGGCGGCGCGTAGGGACGGCGCTTCCGGTCCGGCGCGGACGGCGCAGGCGCCGCGCGGGGCGTTTCAGACGCGGGGTTGGCGGGGTCGGTCAAGGGCGTACTCCAGAGACGGCGGCGCCGGAAGGCTCTCCGACGCAACGGCAGGTGGCGATCCTCGGGAATCTACTCTGGTCTGGCGCCGCAGTCCACGCGCCGGCCACGCCAACGGGCCGATCTCTTGTCTGCGGCTTTTGCGCCCGCGAACGTCGACGGACGATGGCTCCCCGGGCAGGACTCGAACCTGCGACCCGCCGGTTAACAGCCGGCTGCTCTACCGACTGAGCTACCGAGGAACAGTCGAAGGCGCGCCTCTTAGCGCCGCATTTGGCCGGTTGCAAGGCGGGCCCCGCCGGCCTCTTCCGGAGGCAAAAAGCAGCCCGGCGTCGCCGCCGGGCTGTGGAAGTGGTGATGGTGGGGTGTCTTCAAGGGAAGACGACTCGCAGGGTCCGTCGACATGGTTAACCGGGCGCTAACGGCATGGCTGCGGCGCCTTCCAGATAGGCGGCGATGGCCGCGTAGACGTCGGCCGGGTCCGTGAAGTCGACCATCGGGTGGCGGAACGGAACCCACTGGAAGCGCGCGTACCACAGCCGGCCGGTGTGCGGAGGACGTGAGTAGTCGTGGGAAGGCAGCGGCCGGAACGTCTCGCGCTGGACGGGGGTGAAGCCGATGTTGCCCGCTTCGGAAGGGTAGAGGCCAATGGCGCGGCGCTTGGCGTCGCGCTCGGCGTCGGTGAGCGTCAGCTCCACTTCGGCGCCGGTTGCGCTCGGGAACCGGTTGATCCGCGGGCGGCCGCCGGCGAGGTTGTATTCGGCGAATTCGAGCACGCTGACGCCGGCGGCGACGAAGCGGCTGGCGATCGCGTTCACGCCGTCGTGGTCGGGGTTGCCGCCCTCGAACGCCGGCGCCCAGAGCTGGTCCGGCTGCGCCACGCAGACACCCTGGCGGACCTCCGCCTCCGCCTCCGCCAGCTCGCGCCAGAGATGCCGAGCCGGGCGGTCGGACCAACCGACGGCGACCACCCCCAGCGCCTCCAGGGCGCGTTCAGCCTCCGCCCTGCGGCGCGCTACCGCCCTGGCGTAGCCGCCGCGCGCCCAGGGCCACATCGTGGCGGCGTCCACGCAGCCGTGGGTGAGGAAGAGGACGCTGATCTCGGCACCCGCGGCCTTCGCGCGCCCGATGGCGGCCGCGAAGCCGACCACCTCGTCGTCCGGATGCGGCGCGAGGATCAGTACGCGTCGACCGAAGGCGGCCGCCGCGCCGGTTATGCGATGAGCTCCTGGGCCGAGGCGTCCGCGGCCTCGCGCCAGAGCATATAGAGGTCCTCCTCGAGCACCTCGCGCCACCCGGCCAGGCGTCGCCGCGAATAGTCGAGCGCAGCGCAGCGCATGCCGGCGCGAATGGCGGGCGCGGCGGCCACCTCCCTGAGCGCCTGGGCCCAGGCGGCGGCCCCGCCGTCGACCACCCGCATGGCCGGCGTATGGTCGAAGAGCTCGGCGACGCCGCTCTTCCTGGAGACCAGCACGGGGCAGCCGCTGGCGAGCGCCTCCATGCCGACCATCGAGCGGATCTCGACCTCGGATACGAGCGCGGTCAGGTCGACGCTGGCGTAGAGCCTGGCCAACCGCTCCGGCGTCACGTAGCCGGCGACGGTGGCACCCGCGCCGAGCCTGGCGCGCACGTCGGCGGCCGCAGGGCCGACGCCGGCGGTGACGAGATGCAGCGGCAGGCCCTGGGCGCGCAAGGCCGCGATGGCGTCCACGAGCGTGTGGATGTTCTTGCCCACGTCGAGGCGGCCCACGAACAGCACCAGGAGCTGGTTCGTCGGCAGGCCGAACTCGGCCTCGACGCCGGCGCGGTCCGCGCGGCGCGGCCCGAACACCCGCTTGTCGATCCCCAGCCTCAGGTCGCCGACGCGCGAACGGCCGAGGATCGAGCTCGCCAGCGTGTGATCCTCCGGCCGGGTCGCCGCCACGAAGGAGCAGCGCCGGATGTGCTGCGTCAGCCGCTGGTCCATGCGGCGCCCCTGGCGCTCGGGCAGCTGCCAGTCGTGGATCAGCTTCCTGGCCGGCCAGCTGGCGCCGAAGCGCGCCTCGATGGTCTGGCGCGTGAAGATGCGGGTGTAGGAGGGCGTGTCGGTGTGGAACGAGGTGGTCAGCGGCGCGGCGCGGCGCCGCGCGACGCTCTCGGCCGTGCGCGCGAAGGCGAAGAAGGCGTCCGTGGTGTGGATGACGTCGTAGGCCGCGAGTTCCCGCGCCAGCGGCGGGTGATAGGGCGCCAGATCGGTGTGATCCGGCAGGTAAGGCAGAAACTTCAGCTGCGCGGTCGAGAACACCGGCGGCAGGTGCGTCAGCCGCGCGCCCGGACCCAGCACCACGTCGTCCTGGCGGCCCGAGAAATAGACGGTCAGCTTCAGCGGCAGGTCCGCCCCTGCGGCTGCGTCCGCCAGCCGCTCCCAGCACTTCACGTGCCCGCCCGCTTGCGGCGAGCGCGGCAAATCCACCAAGGCGGCGACGCGAAGGGGCTTTTGAGCACGCATGGGTGTCGGAAGTCTCGAACTTGCGCTTCCGTGCGTCAGTTGGCCATGGGGTAGGTCAATTTCAATATCGTCACAAAGGTGGCGCGCCGCCGCAGCGGCCACTCTGGCGACGGGCCGTGTGATCTTTGTCACACTTCGGACAGGCGGGAGACCGGCTGACCGCCCTCCAGGATCTTGAACTGGCGCTCGGGGTGATCCTGAGTCGCCCGTCGCCCGTCGCGGGAGGTGGCGACCGAGGGATCGTGCGCATACTGTAGGATGTAGGCCTTGCGCACGCTGGCGCCGAGGTTGGGGCCGGTCCGGTGCGGCGTCAGCGACGAAAACACCACCGCGTCGCCCGCCTTCGCGGGCGCCGGGAGCGCGTCCGCGACCTCGTCGAGGCACTTGAGCCCGATGTCGGTCACCCAATGGTCCAGCGTTCCCAGCCGATGCATCCCCGGCGCGATCCACGGGCAGCCGTTGCGCTCGTCGACGTCGACCAGCGGCAGCCAAAGCGTGAGGTACTGCTGCGGTTCGACGAAGGTGTAGCCGTTGTCCTGGTGCCAGGGGAATTCCTGTCGCTTCTGGGTCTTCTTGTAGACGGACTGGTCCCAGTAGAGCCGGACGTCGTCGCCGATGAGGTCGTGGCAGATGTCCGCGATCGCCGGGTGCGCCGCGAACGCCCGCAGCACAGGGTCGCGGCGGGCGATGTGGGTGGTGAAGGTGATCGCGTCGGCGTCGGAAATGCTGATCCGTCCCCCGGCCTCGCGCAGCCGCGCCTCCGCCTCGGCCTCCAGCGGATCGATGGCCGCGGTGACCGCGGCGATCTCGTCCGGCGCGAACACGCCGCCCAGCGTGACGAAGCCCTGCGTTTCGAAGGCCGCCTTCTGGTCCGCGGTCAGCCGGCGCAGCGCCTTCGGCCGCCGCTCGGTCCACACGAAGTCGCGGCTCAACGGGTGGAGGCGGGGAAGCGCTTCGGGGGCGAGGCTCATGGCGCCGCGAAGTCTAGCGCCGAGCGTGGCGTGGCCGCAAACGGCGTTCCCGTCGGGCGAACCGATTGCCGCCGCCGCTCGACCATGGTCCAAGCGCGGCCGGAGCGGAGGAGCGCGCGATGGCGGCCGATACTGGAAGCGAAGAGCCGCTGGAAGTGGCCCTGAGCGGCTATGCGCTGATCAACACGCCGATGCTGAACAAGGGCACGGCGTTCACCGACGCCGAGCGCGACGCTTTCCGGCTGCACGGCCTGCTGCCGCCGCACGTCGGCACGCTCGAGGAGCAGACACAGCGCCGCCTCAAGGTCCTGCGGGCCTACGACACGGACTTCGCGCGCTACGCGCTGCTGCGCGACCTGCAGGACACCAACGAGACGCTGTTCTACGCCGTCCTGACATCCAACCTGGAGGAGCTGCTGCCGCTCGTCTACACGCCGACGGTGGGCGAGGGGTGTCAGCGCTTCTCCGAGATCTGGCGCAAGCCCCGGGGACTCTTCCTCTCCTACCCGAACAAGAGCCGCATCCCGAGCATCCTCGCCGACCCGCGCCTCGACCGGGTGAAGGTGATCGTGGTCAGCGACGGCGAGCGGATCCTGGGGCTGGGCGACCAGGGCGCCGGCGGCATGGGCATCCCGATCGGCAAGCTGTCGCTCTACACCGCGTGCGCCGGCATCCACCCCGCGCAGACGTTGCCGATCCTGCTGGACGTCGGAACCAACAACCCCGATCGCCTGGCCGATCCGCTGTACATCGGGTGGCGCCACGAGCGGGTGCGTGGCGACGATTACGACTCGTTCGTCGAGGCGTTCGTCACCGCCGTGACCGACCGCTGGCCAAACGTGCTGCTGCAGTGGGAGGATTTCTCGAACGCCAACGCGGGGCGGTTGCTGACGCGCTATCAGGATCGCCTGTGCACTTTCAACGACGACATCCAGGGCACCGCCGCCGTCGCGGCGGCGACGCTGCTCGCCGCGGTGCGCGTGACCGGCGTCCCGCTCGCCAGCCAGCGGATCGCGCTGGTGGGCGCCGGCTCGGCCGGTTGCGGCATCGCCGCGATGCTGCTCCGAGCCATGGTCGATGCAGGTGCGAGCGAGGCGGAGGCGCGCCAGCGGTTCTTCGCGGTCGACCGCGACGGCCTCCTGCTGCAAGGCATGAACACCCTGACGCCCGCCCAGGCCCCGTTCGCGCAGGATCCGGCCGCCGTCGCCGGGTGGTCGCTCGAGCGCTCCGGCCGCATAGGTCTGTACGACGTCATGGCCAACGCCAGGCCGACCGCGCTGATCGGCGTTTCCGGTCAGGCGTCGGCTTTCACCGAGGCCGCGGTGCGCGAGATGGCGCGCCACGTCGAGCGCCCGCTGATCTTTCCGCTCTCCAACCCGACGTCGCGCAGCGAGGCGACGCCGGCCGATCTCCTCGCCTGGACCGGGGGCCGGGCGCTGATCGGCACGGGCAGCCCGTTCCCGCCGGCCGCGTTCGAGGGGCGCCCGGTCGCGGTGGACCAGACCAACAATTCCTACGTCTTCCCCGGGGTGGGCCTGGGCGTCGTCGCCGTGCGCGCGGCGCGCGTCACCGAGGCCATGTTCATGGCGGCCGCCCTGGCGCTCGGGGAGCTTTCGCCGGCCGCGGCGACGCCCGGCGCCCCCTTGTTGCCGCCGGTCGGCGAGCTTCGCCACGTCGCCGAGGCGGTGGGGCGCGCCGTGGCCCTGCAGGCGATCCGCGACGGCGTCGCGCCCGCCATCCCCGAAGCCGACGTGCCGGCCCGGGTCGCGGCCGCGATGTGGACGCCCAGGTACCGCGCTTACCGCCGCGCCGCGTACTAATCCGGCTGGCGCGCCCCGCCGGCGCGCGTAAAGAGACGCTTCGACAGACGCAAAGGACACGAGGGGCGTTTCGCGCCTCGCCGGCGGCGCATCCGAGCTCGGCCGGCGTCCCCGGCGCGCCTCCGGGCGAACGGAGATCCCGCCGCGTCACAAGGGAGGAGCGCCATGAAGATCGACGCCGCGAAGGTCATCGTCTGCTCGCCGGGGCGCAATTTCGTCACGCTGAAGCTGTTCACGGACCAGGGCGTCACCGGCGTCGGCGATGCGACGGTGAACGGGCGCGAGAAAGCGGTGGTCGCCTACCTGGAGGAGCACGTGATCCCGTGCCTGATCGGCCGCGACCCGCGCCGGATCGAGGACATCTGGCAGTACCTCTACCGCGGCGCCTACTGGCGGCGAGGGCCGATCACGATGGCCGCGATCAGCGCGGTCGACGTGGCGCTCTGGGACATCAAGGCCAAGATGGCCGGGATGCCCCTGGTCGACCTCCTGGGCGGACGCTCGCGCGACGGCGTGATGGTCTACGGCCACGCCAACGGCGCGGATCTGGCCGAGACGGTGGATGCGGTCGGGCGTTACATCGAGCTCGGCTACAGGGCGATCCGCGCCCAGTCGGGCGTGCCGGGTCTGGCGAAGGCCTACGGCGTCGGGCGCGGCGACCTCCACTACGAGCCCGCCGGGGTCGGGCTGCCGGACGAGACGGTCTGGGACACGCGCAAGTACCTCGCCTACGTTCCCAAGCTGTTCGAGGCCTTGCGCGACGCCTACGGACCGGGACCGCATCTGCTGCACGACGTCCATCACCGGCTGACGCCGCTCGAAGCTGCTCAGCTCGGCAAGGCGCTCGAGCCCTACAACCTGTTCTGGCTCGAGGACGCGACGCCGGCGGAGAACCAGGAGGCGTTTCGCCTGATCCGCCAGCACACCACCACGCCGCTGGCGGTGGGCGAGGTGTTCAACACCATCTGGGACGCCAAGGACCTGATCTCGAACCAGCTCATCGACTATATCCGCATGGCGGTCGTGCACTCGGGCGGCCTAACCCACCTGCGACGCATCGCCGACTTCGCCGCGGTATGGGGTGTGCGCACCGGTTGCCACGGCGCGACCGACCTGTCGCCGGTCTGCATGGGCGCGGCGCTGCACTTCGACGCCTGGGTCCCGAATTTCGGCGTGCAGGAATACATGCGCCACACCGAGGAGACGGACGCGGTGTTTCCGCATGCCTACTATTTCGAGGCGGGGGCGCTTCATCCGGGCGATGCGGTTGGCCACGGCGTCGACATCGACGAGGCGCTGGCGGCCAAATATCCCTACGAGCGCGCCTACCTGCCGGTGGCCCGCCTCGAGGACGGCACGATGTGGAACTGGTGACCATCGACCGCAGCGCCGGTGCGACGGACGGCCTCCGGCCGCAAGGGCCGGAGGCCGTCGCGGGGACTAGAAGCGGTAGTTCAGCCCGACCCGCAGGACGTTGAGGGTCGTGGAGACGCCGGTGGTGGCGTTGTAAGCGAGAGCTCCGCTGCCGCCGTAGATGGCCGTCTGGGGCGTCGTGTTGCGCCCGAAATCAGCGTAGAGATACTCGGTCCGCAGCGAGAGCTTGTCGTTGATCGGGTAGTCGAAACCGGCCCCGAGGGTCCAGCCAGTGTCCGTGGCGGAGTACGAGGACGCGGTGACAACCCCGCCCCCCACGCCGCAGGCGGCGCAGCTGAAGCCGTTCGCCGTCGTCATCCGAGCGTATGCGAAGCCGCCGGTGACGTACGGCAGGACGCGGCCGCCGAAGAGCGAGTAGCCGAGGACGCCCCGGACCGTGCCGAAATAGTCGACGTTGCTCGACAGGCTGCCGTTGGAGGGTCCGCCGGCGCGGCCGTAGTCCGTGAGCTCGTTGCCGCCGGTGATCGAGGCGCCGTCGAAGTCGGTGACGACGCCGGCGACCACGCCGTTCGGGAGCTCGTAATTATATCCAACCTGGAAGCCGCCGAGGACGCCGTTGGAATTCTGCTTCAGTTCGCCAGCCGTCCGCGTCGTGCCGGTCGGCGTCGTCGTGCCGGAGAACGGATAGTTGAAGCCGCCTCCGCCGTAACCGAAGTTCAGGCCGACGTAGGGCCCGGTCCAGGGACCGTCGGATTGCGGCTGCGCAGCGGCAGCGCCCGCGACGCAGAAGGCGACGGCGGAAGCCAACAGGATACTGCGATACATAAGTCACTCCATTCGGGCTGTTGCAGGCGTGGAGTCAAAACAGACTCGGCTTCTCCGCCCACGTGGGAAGCAAACGACCGCGGTGGCGGCGCCCCGCATATGACCATTCATCCTTGCTCTTGCTTTGCGAAAACGAAACTATCCGAGAATTGCAGTCACATTCGGTACGTGTGTGATCGTCAGGACACACACGATTTTAGCGGTCGGTTGACTGTTTGGGCATAATTGTGGCGACGAATGCCTTGACTGTGGCGCGGGGCGAATTCTGCACGGCCGGTTTCGGCTGGATAGCGATTCGGGTTCAGGCGTTGCCGGAGTCAGGTCGCGATATTGAGCCTCGCTGCTGAGATATACTCAAGCTGAGTGAGCGCTGGGCGCCGTTCATCCAGGGCGGCCACATCTCGCCGACGCAGGATCGCCGGATGGGGGCGGCCGGCGATGTCGGTGCGCGGTCGCCGCCGCGAAGCATGGAGGCCTGGCCGAGAATCGAACTCGGGTGCACGGATTTGCAGTCCGCTGCGTCACCACTCCGCCACCAGGCCGCCCGAGGCGCGGGCGTCTGGCTAGCAGACGCCTTGCGGTGCGGCAAGGAATAGGGCGGCGCATTGCCTCGCCGCCAAGCAGCGCCCTATAAGCCGCTCAACACGTGAGGGAAGGGCGAGCATGAGCGCGGATTTCGCGGCCCAGCGCGCGGTCATGGTGGAGAGCCAGGTGCGCGTGGCCGACGTGACCGACTACGCGATACAGGATGCGATGCGGATCGCGCCTCGCGAGAGGTTGTTGCCGGCGGACAAGGCGTACCTCGCCTATGCGGACCTCGAGGTGGAGTATGCGCCCGGCCGCTGGCTGCTCAAGCCGCGAGACGTCGGCAAGCTGTTGCAGGCGCTGAAGCCGCGCGCCGGCGAGAAGGCGCTCGCGATCGCGGCACCTTACGCCGCGGCGGTCATGGAGGCGATGGGCGTGACCGTGACGCGTCTCGATTCGCCGGAGCTGGCGTCGCCTGGCGGCCGCTACGACATCGTCGTGTGCGAAGGCGCGGTCAGCGAGGTTCCCGCCGCCTGGTCGGCGGCGCTGAACGAGGATGGCGGGCGGATGGCCGTGGTCGAGCGCAAGGGACCGGTCGGCCGGGCCGAGCTCTGGCTGCGTACGCCGCACGGCGTGGGGCGGCGCGATCTTTTCGATTGCGCCGCGCCCGTCATGGCCGGCTTCGAGCCGAAGCCGACGTTTGTCTTCTAGCCGAAGACGGCGGACGGCCGCCCGCCTTGGAGTTGATGGAAGAACCGCGAAATTGCAGGTTAATGGCTTCGCGCGTAGCCTGACCGCAAACAGATTCCCGATTGGGGCCTTGCAAGATGACGGACCAGTCCGCTCCGGAACCAACCATGGAGGAGATTCTCGCCTCCATCCGTCGCATCATCTCCGAGGACGACGCGCCGGCGTCCGAGCCCGAGGCGGCGCCGGAACCTGAAGCGGCTTTCGAGGCCGAGCCAGAGCCCGAACCCGAACCGGCGCCGCTCGACGACGTGCTCGAACTGACCGACAAGGTCGGGGAGCCGGCGGTCTCGGTGGGCGATCTCGACGTCTACGCGCGCCCTGAGTCCGCGCCGCCGCGCCCTGAGCCCGCGCCGCCGCGTCCCGAATCCATCGCCGTCGCGCCCGAGCCCGACGAAGGCCTGGTGAGCGCGCCCGCCGCCCTGCAAGCCGCCAGCGCCTTCGGCCACCTTTCAGCCGCGATCGCGTTGCCCCCCGCCGGCCGTACGCTCGAAGACCTCACCCGCGAGTTGCTGCGTCCGATGCTGAAGGCGTGGCTGGATGAGCACCTGCCACGCATCGTCGAGGCCAAGGTCGCCGAGGAAGTCGAGCGCATCTCCCGCACCCGAGTACGCTAGTCGTCCGTCCCCTCCGAGGGACGGACAGCCGATATGAAGCCTCGAGCGGGCCGGAACGCTTGGCCGTCGCGCTTTCGCGGCTGACAGCCCGGCCGCCGTTTCACGATCTTTCCCTCCCCAAGCGGGGAGGGAGGCATTAGCTAGCTCCCGCCATGCTCGACAAGACCTTCGACCCAGTCACCGTTGAACCGCGGCTCTACGCGAAGTGGGAGGCCTCCGGCGCGTTCGCGCCCAGGGACGATCCGGACGCCGCGCCCTATTCGATCGTTATACCGCCGCCGAACGTGACGGGCTCGTTGCACATCGGCCATGCCCTGAACAACACGCTGCAGGACATCCTGATCCGCTTCCAGCGCATGCGCGGCAAGGCGGCGCTATGGCTGCCGGGCACCGATCACGCCGGCATCGCCACCCAGATGGTGGTCGAGCGGCAGCTGGCCGAGAGCGGCAACATCAGTCGCCGCGACATGGGGCGCGACGAGTTCGTGGCCAAGGTCTGGGAATGGAAGGCCAAGTCCGGCGGTCAGATCGTACGCCAGCTGCGACGGCTCGGCGCCTCCTGCGACTGGTCGCGTGAGCGCTTCACGCTCGACGAGGGGCTATCGGCCGCCGTCCGCCGCGTGTTCGTCACCCTCCACAAGCAGGGCCTGATCTACCGCGCCAAGCGCCTGGTGAACTGGCAGCCGGCGCTTCAGACGGCGGTGTCGGACCTCGAGGTGGTCAATCTCGAGGTCGCGGGCAGCATGTGGCGCTTCCGATATCCGATCGAGGGCGAGCCCGGGCGCCATATCGTGGTCGCGACCACGCGGCCGGAGACCATGCTGGGCGACACCGCCGTCGCCGTCCATCCGGACGACACGCGTTACGCCGATCTCGTCGGCAAGCAGGTGAGGCTGCCGTTCGTCGGACGCCTGATCCCGATCATCGCAGACGACTATGCCGATCCCGAGAAGGGCTCCGGCGCGGTGAAGATCACGCCTGCCCACGACTTCAACGACTTCAAGGTCGGCCAACGGCACAATCTCGCGGCCATCAACGTCTTCACGCCCGACGCCAAGCTGAACGAGGTCGCGCCTCCCCAGTACCGCGGCCTTGACCGTTTCGAGGCGCGCAAGAAGATCGTCGCCGACATGGACGCGCTCGGCCTCCTCGAGGGCGTCGATCCCAACCGCATGACCGTGCCCTACGACGAGAAGTCGAAGCTGGTGGTCATCGAGCCATACCTGACGGATCAGTGGTACGTCGACGCCGCTGCGCTCGCCGGGCCGGCGCTCCGCGCGGTCGAGGAGGGGCGCACGGTCTTCCAGCCAAAGGCGTGGGAGAAGACCTATTACGAGTGGCTGCGTAACATCGAGCCCTGGTGCGTCTCGCGCCAGCTCTGGTGGGGCCACCGGATTCCGGCATGGTACGCAGCCGACGGAACCGTCTTCGTCGAGGAGACGGAGGCGGAAGCCAGGGCCGCCGCCAGGGCCCACTTCGGCCATGACGAACCGCTGACCCAGGACGAGGACGTGCTCGACACCTGGTTCTCGTCAGGGCTGTGGCCTTTTTCGACGCTGGGCTGGCCGCAGCACACGCGCGATCTGGAACGGTTCTATCCGACGGCCGCGCTGGTCACGAGCTTCGACATCATCTTCTTCTGGGTCGCCCGCATGATGATGCTGGGGATCCACTTCATGAATGGCGAGGTCCCGTTCAGGAAGGTCGTCATCAACGCCCTGATCCGCGACGAGAAGGGCCAGAAGATGTCGAAGACCAAGGGCAACGTCGTCGACCCCCTGGAACTGATCGACGAATATGGCGCCGACGCGCTGCGCTTCACCGTGACCGCGATGTCGGGCCAGGCGCGCGACATCCGGCTCTCGCGCCAGCGCATCGAGGGCTATCGCAACTTCGGCACCAAGCTCTGGAACGCGGCGCGCTTCTGCCAGATGAACGGCTGCGAGCGGGTCGAGGGGTTCGATCCGGGCGGGGTGCGGCACGTCCTCAACCGGTGGGTCCGCGGCGAGGCCTTCAAGGTGTGGCGTGAAGTCACCGACGCTCTCGACGACGCCCGGTTCGACGAGGCGGCCGCAGCGCTCTACCGCTTCATCTGGAACGTGTTCTGCGACTGGCACCTCGAGCTCGCCAAGCCGTTGCTGGCCGGCGCCGACGCTGTCGCGGCGGCCGAGACCCGCGCCACCACCGCCTGGACGCTCGACCTGATCCTGAAGCTGCTCCACCCGATCATGCCGTTCATGACCGAGGAGCTTTGGGAGAAGACCGCGACGGCCGGCCCGCCGCGCGATTCGATGCTGATCGCCGCTCCCTGGCCCGAGCTCCCGGCCGCCTACGCCGACTCGGCGGCTGAGGCCGAGATCGGCCTCGTGATCGCTGCGATCGGCGAGGGGCGTTCGGTCCGCGCCGAACTCAACGTGCCGCCGGCCGCGCGCCCCGCGCTGCTGGTCGTCGAGGCCGGCCCGCGGCAGCGCCGCGTGCTGAAGGAGAACGCCGAGGCCATCCTGCGGATGCTTCGGGTGAGCGAGCTTCGTGTCGGCGTGGCCGAGCGCGGCGCGGTTCCGTTCATCGCGGAGGGCGCCACGCTCGCGCTTCCGATCGCGGACTTGATAGACCTCGCCGCCGAACGGGCGCGCCTCGGCAAGGAGATCTCGGCGCTGAGCGCCGAGATCGAGCGCATCTCGAAGAAGCTCGCGAACGCAGACTTTGTGGCGCGTGCGCCGGAGGAGGTGGTCGACGAGAACCGCGAGCGCCTGGCCGAGGCCGAGGCGTCGCGGACCCGCCTCGAAGGTGCGCTTGAGCGGCTCGAAGCCGCCGGCTGACCCGCTCCCCGGCCGGCGCTACTCGGGAGCGCCGGAAACGATGGCGGTGTGGGCGTTGCGGTCCTTGGCCCACGCGGCTTCGTCGTGTCCCGGGTCTATGGGGCGTTCCTTCCCGAAGGAGATGGTCGAGATCCTGGCGCCGTTGACCCCGTGCTCGATCAGGAACTGGCGCACGGCGTCGGCGCGGCGCGCGCCCAGCGCGAAGTTGTACTCGCGCGTTCCACGCTCGTCACAGTTGCCCTCGATGCGCACCATGACGGCGGGATAGCGCTCGAGCCATTGCGCTTGGTTCGCCAGCACGGGCATCGCGTCCTGCCGGATCGAGGCCTGGTTGAGGTCGAAATAGACCCTGTCGCCGATGTTGATCACGAAATCTTGTACTGTGCCCGGCAGCGGCTGGCTGGAGACGGGGCTTTGCGGCGCGGCCGTGCTGGCTTGTGGGCCCGGCGCCGCCGGAGGCGGCGGAGGCGGCGGGGGCTTTGGCGCGGCGTGCGGGTGCGACGCGCAAGCGCCTGTCGCGAGCAGCATCAATCCAGCGGCGATCCCGAGTGGCGTGCGTCCGGCGAGGCGAGGGCGGTGGTGCATCCGTTGTTCCGTGGCTTGAGAGTGGGAGCGATAGCTGCAATTACATCACGTCGTGACGTAAAATGTGACGCGAATTGTGGCGCTTGTAACGACGGCGTCATAAGGGCCTGGCCGGCTTCGCCCCCCTAGCGCTCGGCGGCGCGGGCGTTCAGGATAGGGCGATATCGTCGTTTGGTCAGGGCGCGCCCCTTGGGGCCGCCTTCTCGTTATGGGAGTCATGCCGTGGCATCCGAGGCCGCCCCGCTCGAACCACAGACCACCGAAGCCGAAGCGGACCGCCGCGATTTCATCCTCATTCTCACCGGGGCGATGGCGGCCGGCGGCGCCGCCGCGGTCGCCTGGCCGCTGATCGACCAGATGGAGCCCGCCTCCGACGTGCTTGCGGCCGGTTCGCCGGTCACGGTCGACATCTCCAAGCTCTCCGCCGGGCAGCAGATCGTGGTGCTCTGGCGCTCCAACCCAATATTCGTCGTCCGCCGGACGCCGCAGATGCTGGCCGAGTTGACCAAGCCGAGCCTGCTGAATCGCCTGCGGGATCCCGACTCGAAGGTGAAGCAGCAGCCCTCGTACGCGCAGAACTGGTCGCGTGCGCTCAAGCCGGAATACCTGGTCCTTGTAGGCGTGTGCACGCACCTGGGTTGCGTTCCTGGCTTCCAGCCGGCGCCGGGGTCGGTGAGTCCGGATTGGCCGGGCGGTTGGCTGTGCCCGTGTCACGGGTCCAAGTACGACCTGGCGGGGCGCGTGTTCCAGTCGGTGCCTGCGCCGTACAACCTGCCGGTGCCTCCTTACGACTACGAGAGCGACACCCAGCTGGTCGTAGGGCGCAATCCGCCGAACGAGACGTTCGCGATCTCCGACGTCGTGACGATCTGAGCGCGAGTCGTCCGCGCGGCGCGCGTTCGCCTCGCCGTTCCGAGACTTGATCTGGCGCCGGCCGGCGTCGAAGATCGGGGTAAATTCACGAACGAACGCGGGGAGAAGCGCGATGGCGGACGGCATGGCCGACATCCTGGCTGAGAAGAAGGCGCTCGCTAGGCGCCGAGCGTACGAAACGCCGCTCGAGACCCTTAACCCGGCCTGGGCATCGGCGTTCCGCGACGATGCGCATTGGCCGTACTTCGAGCGGCTCCGCGCCGAGGACCCGGTCCACTGGACGCCCGACAGCAATTACGGGGCGTTCTGGTCGATCACGAAGTACAAGGACATCATGGCCGTCGACACCAACCATCAGGTGTTCTCGTCGGCCAGGGGCATCGGACTGTCGCCGAAGCGGAGCGTGCTGCCGGCCGACGCCTTCATCGACGAGCTCGATCGCGACACGAGCGAGGACGCGAACAGCTTCATCAACATGGACCCGCCGGGTCACGACATCCAGCGCAAGACCGTGAGCCCGGTCGTAGCGCCGGCGAATCTGGCGAACATGGCGCCGCAGATCCGCGAGCGGGCAGGGCTGATCCTCGACAGCCTGCCGATCGGCGAGCCGTTCGACTGGGTCGATCGGGTGTCGAAAGAGCTGACGACCATGACGCTCGCCACGCTCTTCGACTTCCCGTTCGAGGAGCGGCGCAAGCTGACGATGTGGTCGGACACCATGACCACGGCGCCCGGCCATGGTCCGTGGAACACCTATGACGAGCGGCGCAAGCTGATGGCTGACTGCCGCGCCTACTTCATCCGGCTCTGGAACGAGCGGTTCGACGCGCCACCGGCCGGCGACCTGATCTCGATGTTGGCGCACGGCCCGCAAACGCGCCATTCGTCGATGGAGCAGTACTTCTCGAACGTCACCCTGCTGATCATTGGCGGCAATGACACCACGCGGAATACGATTTCAGGCTCCGTGTACGCCTTGAACCGTTTTCCCGAGCAATACGACAAGCTTCGCGCCAATCCCTCGCTGATTCCCTCGATGGTCTCCGAGACGATTCGCTGGCAGACCCCGCTGGCCCACATGGCCCGCGTCGCCGCGCAGGATTTCGAGTTCCAGGGCAAGACGATCCGCGCCGGCGACCGTGTCGTGATGTGGTACATTTCGGGCAACCGCGATGACGAGGCGATCGATGACCCGTACGCCTACATCATCGATCGCCCGCACCCGCGACAGCATCTAAGCTTCGGGTTCGGCATCCACCGTTGCGTCGGCAACCGCCTGGCCGAGCTGCAGCTGACGATCATCTGGGAAGAAATCATGAAGCGCTTCCCGGAGATTCGCCTGCTGGAGGAACCGACGCGCAGCTATTCGATCTTCATCAAGGGGTACGAGGAGATGAAGGTCGTGATCCCGCGGCGCAACTGACAGCTGACGCGCTCTCGCCGAACGTTTGCATCCCCGCGTTCGTTATGCTTGTTCGCGCGCCGAACGCGGGGCGAAAACCGCGCCCCCGAGGAGCGTCCGATGAGTGAAAGCCAAGCCGCCGCGAAGCCGTGGCCGGCCATGTCCGTCGCCGAGGCCTACAGGATCATCACCGCGCCCGGCATGCCGTGCGAGATGGAGGAACTCGTGATTCGGGGCGTCCCGACCCGGGTCTGGAAGAACGCGCCTCCCAGCCTGCGCGCGGTCGCCGAAGCATCGCGCGCCAACGGGGAGAAGATCTTCCTGGTCCACGAGGACGAGCGCGTTAGCTACGAGGCCTTTTTCCGAGCCGTGTCCGCCCTGGCGCATGAGCTCGCGGCGCAAGGCGTCGAGAAGGGCGACCGCGTCGCCATCATCATGCGCAACCTGCCCGAGTGGCCGGTCGCGTTCTATGCGGCCGCCTCGCTCGGCGCGATCGTGACGCCGCTCAACGCCTGGTGGACGGGACCCGAGCTGGAGTACGGCTTGGTCGATTCCGGGACCAAGGTGGCCATCGTTGACGCCGAGCGGCTGGCGCGGATCAATGAGCATCTGGCGAACTGCCCGGACCTCAAGCGGATCTACGTCAGCCGCGAAGAGGAGGAGATCGCCAATCCGCTGATCACGAAGCTCGAGGACGTGCTCGGCGGACCGAACACCTGGGACGGCCTGCCGGACCGGCCTCCGCCGCCCGTGGACATCCAGCCGGACGACGACGCGACGATCTTTTACACGTCCGGCACCACCGGCAGACCCAAGGGCGCGCTCGCCACCCAGCGCAACATCAATTCCAACATCATGGCGGCCGCGGCCTCGGGCCAGCGCGCCTTCCTGCGCCGTGGCGAGACGCCGCCCGCGCCCGACCCGAATGCGCCGCAGCGCTCGATGCTGCTTTCGGTGCCGTTCTTCCACGCCACCGGATGTTTCGCCGTGCTGAACCCGATCTGCTTCGGGGGCGGCAAACTGGTGATGATGCGCCGCTGGGACCCCGTGCGGGCGTTCGAGCTGATCGAGCGCGAAAAGATCCAGGCCGCCGGCGGCGTGCCGACCATCGCCTGGCAGCTGATCGAGCACCCTCTGCGCGGCAATTACGACCTCTCCAGCCTCGAGAGCGTCTCCTACGGCGGCGCCCCCTCGGCGCCCGAACTGGTGCGCAAGATCAAGGAGACGTTCCCGAAGAGCCAGCCGGGAAACGGCTGGGGCATGACCGAGACATCGGCCACCGCCACCAGCAACAGCGCCGAGGACTATGAGCATCGGCCCGAGAGCTGCGGCCCGGCGGTGCCGGTGACCGACCTGAAGATCATGAGCGTCGAGGGCGACCGCGAGCTGCCGGTCGGGGAGGTGGGCGAACTCTGGTGCAAGGGACCCCAGGTCGTGAAGGGCTACTGGAACAAGCCCGAAGCCACGGCGCAGACATTCCACGAGGGCTGGGTGAAGACCGGCGATCTCGCCCGGCTCGATGAAGAAGGCTTCTGCTTCATCATCGACCGCGCCAAGGACATGCTGATCCGTGGTGGCGAGAATATCTACTGCATTGAGGTCGAGAACGTCCTGTACGACCATCCGGCGGTGATGGACGCCGCGCTGGTGGGCATTCCGCACAAGACGCTGGGCGAGGAGCCGGCGGCGGTGGTGACCCTGAAGCCGGGCGCCGAGGCCAGCGAACGCGATCTTCGCGCGTTCGTCGCCGAGCGGCTCGCGGCGTTCAAGGTCCCGGTCAAGATACTCTTCCAGCGGGAAGTCCTGCCGCGCAACGCGAACGGGAAGATCATGAAGAACGAGTTGAAGAAGCTGTTCGCCACCGAAGACGCGGCATAGTCTCTCGCCAGCTTTCGCGTCCAAGCCTAGCGCCCGCCCAGACGATGAGATCGAGCGAGATCAGGACGCCGGCGGGGCGGATTGCGGTGTGGGACACCCAGGGCGACGGACCGCCGGTCCTGCTCGTCCACGGCAACTCCGCCTGCAAGGAGATGTTCCGCGGGCAATTCGACGGAGAGCTGGCCGACCGCTTCAGGCTGATCGCGTTCGACCTGCCCGGCCACGGCGGATCCGACGATGCGGCCAGTCCCGCGGACGCCTACACCATCGGGGGCTTCGCTGAGACCGCCGGCGGCCTGCTGACCGCGCTCGGCGTGCGCCGGGCCGTCGTATTCGGGTGGTCGCTCGGCGGCCATGTCGCGCTCGAAATGGTCGCTCGCAACAGCCAGGCGGTGGCGGGCGTGATGATCTGTGGGACGCCTCCCGTCCCGTCGGGCCCGGAAGGACTTGCGTTCGGCTTCGCGCCCAGTCCGCTGATGGCGCTGACCGGAGCGGCCGTGTGGTCCGACGCCGATGCGGAGCGGTTCGCCCGCGTCGCGTGCGGCGCGCGGTTCGAGCCGTTCATGCTGGAAGCCGCGAGGCGCGCCGCCGGACGCGCGCGGGCGGCCTTCTTCGCGGACGCCCTGGCCGGCAACCCGGCCGACGAACGCTGGATCGTCGAGACGTCGCCCACGCCGCTCGCGATCGTCAACGGCGCCGAGGACCCGTTCCTCAATCACGCCTATTTCGACCAGTTGCGCTACGCGAACCTTTGGCGGGGGACGGCGCACCGGCTGGAGGGGCTCGGTCACGCGCCGTTCTGGGACGATCCGCCCCGCTTCAACGCGCTCCTCGCGCGCTTCGCGGGCGACGCGACGCAATGAGCGGCGAAGAGGCGCGGGGCGGACTGCGCGCCCTGGCCGCACGGAGTTGGGCGTTCCTGCGCCGGCCCCTGGTCCGCCGCGCCTTTTCGGTCGCCTGTTTCGCCGCAGCGGTCTGGCTGATCTGGGTTCAGCTTTCTCAGTTCTCGATCGGCGATTTCGTGGCCGCGCTCCTCGCGACGCCCGCGCCGGCCGTAGGACTGAGCATAGCCCTGACCGCGGCCAGCTACCTCTGCCTCTCCACCACCGAGTGGATGGCGCTGCACGCCTGGGGCCGGCGTCTCAGCTACTGGCAGGCGGCCCAGGTCGCCATTCCCAGCTACGCGCTGACCAACAGCGCCGGCTTCAGCCCGGCGACCGGCACGGTGATGCGGGTGCAGCTCTACGCGCGGCGCGGCCTTGGCGCCGGCCAGAGCGCGAAAGTGGCCATGCTGGCGGGTGCGGCTGTGACGGTGAGCGGGCTGGTCGCGGGGGGAGCGATGATGCTGCTGAAGCGGCGCATGTTCGCCGCGGCGTTGCACCTTCCCGAGGCGCTCGTCGTCGCCCTCGCGCTGGCGCTCGTGGCGCCGGCCTCGCTGTGGTTCGTGACCTTCACCACCCGCGCGCCGCGCTGGCTCGGCGGCGCTCCCGAGCGACATCTCTCGCCGGCGCAGCGGATGCTGGGGCTGGCGGCGGGGCTCGGCGACTGGCTGTTCTCCTGCGCGGCGCTCTTCGTCCTGCTGCCCGACCCGCGGTGGCAGATATTCGCCGGCTTCCTCTGGGCCTACATCGGCGGCTCGGTGCTGAGTGCGGCTACCGGGGTGCCCGGCGGCATCGGGGTCTTCGAGGCGCTCATGCTGCTGCTGACCCACATCGTGGCCCGCGCCCACGAGACCGCTGCTGCGCTCCTGCTCTATCGCTGCATCTACAGCTTCGGGCCGCTCGGGCTGATTTCGGTCCATGGACTGCTGCGCCGGCTGCGGGCGGCGCCGGCGGGCCGGACCTGAGCGACTCCGATGGTGAGGCGACCTCGAGCGATCGCATCCCCGACGACCGAGACGCGGGAACTGGAGATGGAGCGGGTTGGCGCGGCCGGCGATGGCGTCGCCGCCGGTCCCGTCTACGTACCGGGCGCGCTCCCGGGCGAGCGGGTGCTGGCCGCAATCGCAGGCGACCGTGGCGAAGCACGCGAGCTGCGCGTGCGGAGCCCTGATCGCGTTGCCCCCGCCTGTCCGCACTTTGGCGAATGCGGGGGCTGCGCGCTGCAGCACTGGCGGTCCGGGCCGTATCTCGCCTGGAAGGCCGAACAGATCCGGCTGGCGCTCGCCCGCGAGCGGATCGAGACCGAGATCGCTGCGCCGTTCGCCGTCTCGCCGGGGTCGCGCCGGCGCCTCGCGCTCCACGCCAGGTCCGACGGGCGCGGCGGTGCGAATGTCGGCTTCAAGGCGCGGGGAACATGGCGGCTCGTCCCGATCGACGTCTGTCCTGTCGCCGATCCGCGCTTGGCGGACGCGTTGCCGGCGCTGCGCAGACTGGCCGGGCCGCTCTTCGAGCAGGCGCGGTCGGCGCCGACGCTGCATGTCACGCTCTCCGAGACGGGGCTGGACGTCGAGGTGACCGGCGTGGAGCGGCGGGCGGGGGCGCTGTCGGGCGACGCGCGCGCCCGTGTGGCCGCTGCCGCCGCGGGCGATTTCGCCCGCGTGACGCTCGATGGCGAGCCGCTGTACCAGGCCCGCGCACCGGTCGTTCAGGTCGGCCGCGCCAGCGTCGCGCCGCCTCCGGGCGCTTTTCTCCAGGCGGTCCCCGCGGCCGAGGCGGCGATGGGCGCGTTCGTGGTCGACGCCCTGTCCGGGGCGGCGCGCGTCGCCGATCTCTATTGCGGCGTGGGGGCCTTCGCGCTGCGGCTCGCCGAGACGGCGGCTGTGGCGGCCTTTGACATCTCTGAGCCGGCGGTGCGGGCGCTGGCCGCGGCGCATGGGCGCACGCCGGGCCTGAAGCCGCTGACCGCGGAGGCGCGCGATCTCGGGCGCCGGCCGGTGGGTGCGTCGGAGCTGAAGCGGATCGAGGCCGTGGTGATCGATCCGCCACGCGCCGGAGCCGCGGCGCAGCATCGCGAGCTGGCGGCCTCCGGCGTGGCGCGCGTCGCGGGCGTCTCCTGCAATCCGGCCACCTTCGCCAGGGACGCGCGCATCCTTACGGACGCTGGCTTCGAGTTGCGGCGGGTGCTCCCAGTTGACCAGTTCCTGTGGTCGCCCCACGTGGAGCTTGTGGGCCTGTTCGAGAGGAACGGCGGTTGAGCGAGGTGCGGGAGAGACCGGCTCCGCGGCGGGCGTTCGTTGGCGACGCCCGCGCCTATGCCGCCCGGGCGGCGGCGAAGGCGATCTGGTGGGGCGCGGCGGGGGTCGCCGCGCGCGCACTGGCCCGCCCGACGGACGTGAAGCCGCCTGACTTCGTTCCGATGGCCGAGCCACCGCCGGCCGGGGTCGTTCGCCGCGCCTGGCTGGAGGCGTTCGAGAAGGATGCGGCCGATGTCGCCGCCGGCCTCTATCCGTCCATGGCCGACAGGCGCGCCGACCCGGTCGCCGCCGTTCGGCGCACCGCCGACTTCATGGCCGACGCCATGGAAGTCGAAGCGCGCCGACGGCGCGGCGACGCCCGCGAGGTGCGCGCTGACGCGCCCGCCAGCTATCCGGCCTACTACCGCCAGAACTTCCATTTCCAATCCGGCGGCTGGTTCACGGCCGACAGCGCGCAACGCTATGAGACACAGGTCGAGGCGCTGTTCGCGGGCGCGGCGGGCGCGATGCGCCGGCGCGCGCTCTCGCTGCTCGCCCGGGCGTGGCGCGCCCGCGACCATCGGGGACTCGCGATCCTCGATCTCGCCTGCGGCGCAGGCGGCTTCGTCGCTGACCTGCGTCGGGCGTTTCCGAGGGCTCGGGTCATCGGCGTGGACCTCTCGCCCGCCTATCTGGCGGAAGCGCGCGGCGCGGCGCCAGGGACCGCGTTCGTGCAGGCCAAGGCCGAACTGCTGCCGTTCGCCAGCGGCAGCTTCGATGCGGTGACGAGCGTCTACCTGTTCCATGAGCTTCCGCCGAAGGTGCGTCCGGTCGTCGCCGCCGAGATCGCCCGCTTGCTGAGGCCCGGCGGCCATTTCGCGCTCGCCGACTCGATCCAGCCTGTGGACGAGCCGCGCCTCGCCCGGCTGCTGGAGGCGTTCCCCGCCTACTTTCACGAGCCCTATTACGCCGGCTACGCCAGGACGGATCTCGCGGCTCTGTTCGGCGAGGCCGGCCTGTGGCTGGCCGGCGAGGATCGGGCGTTCCTGACCAAGGCCATGCTTTTCGAACGGTCGGCCGACGCTGCGGTCGTCTGACGTGGCCGCGGATGAACGCGCCGTGAAAATCGCACTCAAGCTCGGTTCAGGCTGGCGCCGCCACCACTGGGCCGAGATACTGGTCCGGGCGGTCCGTGATCGGGCCGTCGCCGGCTTATCGCGCGACCAGCGGCGCGCTTCAGTCCACCACGCGCTGCGACATCGGGGTTCCTCAGCATGAAGCGTCTCGCGCTCGCCGCATTAGCGGCCTCCTTGATCGGCGGCGCGGCGTACGCGGCGCCCTGGCATGGCGCCGCCCAGCGTGGTGGGGGTTACCACGCCGCCGCCCACTTCCATGGCGGCGGCTTCCACGGCGCAGGCGGCGTCCACGGAGGCGCGGGCTTCCATGGCGGCGGGTTCCGGGGCGGCGGCAATGTCAACCGCGGCGGCTTTCAAGGCGCAGCGGGCGGTTTCCGGGGCAATGGCTATCGGGGCCGGGCAGGGTTCCACGGCCGCGGCGGCAACGGGTTTCGGGGCGGCGGCGCGGCCGGATTCCAGGGGCGCGGCAACCACGGCGGGTACAATCGTGACAACGGCGGCGCGGGGTACTACGGCGGCGGCTGGCGCGGCGGCGGTGATGGGTGGCGTGGTGACGGCGGCGGCTGGCGCGGCGGCGGTGATGCCTGGGGTGACGGCTGGCGCGGCCCGCACGACAACTGGGGGTATCACGGCTGGGGATACGGCGCGTTCATCCCGGATTCGTTCCTCACGTCCGACTTCTTCATCAACGACTACTCGTACTGGGACCTGGCGCCTCCGCCAGCCGACTGCGAGTGGGTTCAGGACGGTCCCAACGCCCTGCTCGTCGACGTCGACAGCGGCGAAGTCTTGCAGGTGATCCCGAACTACTTCGACTGACGCACGGGCGGCGAGCCGACTTCGCCGTTCCCGACCTCGCCGTTCCCGGTCGCGCGGTCGGCGTCGCGGCATTCGCTGTCCATCGCGCGAAAATGGCTGTCGCCTTGCGCCCCGCGCGCCGGCGCCGACTCCAACGCGCCGGTGACCACCCGCGCACCGCTCTCGAGCGTGCGGTGCACCGGGCATCTGCCCGCGATTTCCATCAGCCGGGCCGTCTGGTCGTCGTCCAGCGGCCCCTCGAGCGCGATGCGGCGATCGAACATGTCCGGCGGCGTCTGCCCGGCGATCTTCTCGTGGCGCACCGCGACCCGCGACCGCTCGAGCGGCCAGCCCTTGCGCTCGGCGTAGAGGCGAAGCGTCATGGTCGTGCAGGCGCCCAGGGCGGAGGCGAGCAGTTCGTAAGGGCTGGGCCCGCTGCCCAGCCCGCCCACGTCGGGCGGCTCGTCGGCGAGCATGCGCCAACTGCGGCCACTGACTTCGACCTGGAACTTGCCGGCGCCGGTCTCGGCCACGCGGACGGCGCCGTCGTCTGCGGCCGTGGCGGGCGCCTGCGGCAGGTAGCGGCCGGCCCACGCGGCGATCACCTGGGCCGCATAGTCGGCGTCCTCAACCCGGGCCAGCAGGTGGTCGGCGGTGTCGAGCGAGATGAAGCTTCTCGGGTGGCGGGCGGCCATGAAAATCTCGGATGCGTTCGCGATGCCCACCTCCTGGTCGACCGGCGAATGGAGGATCAGCAGCGGGCGACGCAGGCGGCCGATCGCGGATTTGAGACGCGCGCCCGGGTCGGGTCCGGTCGGGACCGAGAGGCCCGGCCTGCGCGCGGGATCGGCTGGCGCGCCAATGACGGCGACGGCCTTCGCGGACGCGACGTCCGAGGCCGCAGCCAGGACCGCGGACCCGCCGAGGCTGTGGCCGATCAGGAGGGCCGGCGGTCGGCATCTCCCTTCCAGCCACCGCGCGGCGGCGGCGATGTCGGCCGTTTCCGGTACGTCGCGCGAGCGATCGCCGCGGCCGGCGTAGGCGAAGCCCAGCACGGCGACGCCCGAGTCGGCCAGCGCCCGGCCGATGCGCGCGGCGGCCTGCGATGTCTCGCCGAGTCCGAAACAGTGGACGAGAAGCGCCGTGGCCCTGGGGGTCCTATCCGGCCGGTCGAACCGCGCCGCAAGCGTCCGGCCCTGCGCGCCCGCGAACTCGACATTCTCCGTGGGCATCGATGTCCTCCGCCGCGCGGGTTGCGTGAACCCGCGCCAGGAGTGTAGCGCGAAGCGAGCCACCGCAAGGAGAGCCTGGACATGGCTTCGAAGATCGCCAGCGACCCCCGGATCGATCCCCGCATCAAGGCGATGTTCGGCGCCTGGCCAGACCTGACGCCGTCGACGGACGTCCCGAACCGCGACGCGCTGCTGGCCGAAGAGAATTCGGAAGCCGGTCGCCAGCGCTGGGCCGCCACGCAGGCGATGATGGACGCGCTGGACAACGAGACCGTAGCGCCCTCGGCGGGGCTGGTGGTCCGCGACGAGCGCTTCCAGTCGCAGCCCGACGGCAACTGGATCAACATCCGCTACGTCCGGCCCGACAACGCCGAGATCCTGCCCTGCGTCTACTACATCCATGGCGGGGGCATGATGACGATGTCCGCGTACGACGGCATGTATCGCGCCTGGAGCCGCCTGATCGCCGCCGAGGGCGTGGCGGTGGCCATGGTCGACTTCCGCAACTGCGTGCGCGCGTCGTCGGCGCCCGAGGTGGCGCCTTTTCCGGCCGGACTCAACGACTGCGTCTCCGGCGTGAAGTGGGTGAGCGCCCATCACGCCGAGCTTCGCATCGATCCCGCGACGATCATCGTCGCCGGCGAGAGCGGTGGCGGCAACCTGACGCTCGCCACGGGCCTCAAGCTGCTCAAGGACGGGGACATCGGCCTGATCAAGGGCCTTTACGCCCTCTGTCCCTATATCGCCGGCCGATGGCCGCAGGACCGTTTTCCGTCGTCGATCGAGAACAACGGCATCCTTCTCGATCTGCATTCGAACCGCGGCGCGATGGGCTACGGGATCGAGGCGTTCAACGCCCGTGACCCGCTCGCCTGGCCGGCCTTCGCGACCGAGGCGGACGTGAAGGGGTTGCCCGCCACCGTGATCAGCGTCAACGAGTGCGACCCACTGCGCGACGAAGGGGTCGCCTTCTACCGCCTGCTGCTCGCCGCTGGAGTGCCGGCGCGCTGCCGTACGGTCATGGGGACCATTCACGGCACCGAGGTGTTCGCCGCCTCGTGCCCCGACATCAGCCGCGACGGCGCGGCGCTCATCGCGAGGTTCGCGAAGGCGTAGGGCGGCGGAGACGCCGCCATCAGGTCGGCGCCACCTCCTGGATCACCTCGAAGCCTTCGAAGCGGGGATGGCCCGCGTAGAGCGGGCGGTTGTCGCCAGCGCCTTGGTGGGCGGCGCGGAACGCCTCAGAGCGCGTCCACGCCTCGAAGTCGGGCTTCGAGCGCCAGATCGTGTGTGAGGAGTAGAGCGTGTGGTCCTCGGCCTTGGGCCCGCGAAGCAGGTGGAAGGCGACGAAGCCAGGGACGCCGGCGAGATGGGTGTCGCGGTTCAGCCAGACGTCTTCGAACGCCTGCTCCTGGCCGGGCAGAACGGAGAAGCGGTTCATGGCGATGAACATGGGCGGGAGACTCCTTCACGCGCTGGCCTGATCCTGCCACGGCAAGGGCGCCTCGCGCCAGCTAGCCGGCAGCGCGCTCTCGCGCCGGCTCGGCGGGGGACGTCCATCGCGCGATCGTCTCCAGCAGCGCCGCTGGCCTGATCGGCTTGCCCAGGTGCCCGTCCATCCCGGCCTCGAGACAGCGCTGCACCTGCTCGGGCAGCACGTTCGCCGTCATGGCGATGATCGGGATGCGGCGCCGGGCCGGAAGGGCCCGGATGTGGCGCGTCGCGGTGAGGCCGTCCATCACCGGCATCTGTACGTCCATCAGCACGATGTCGTAGCTGGCGCGGCGTAGCGCTTCGATCGCCTCGGCCCCATTGCCGGCCGTCTCGACCGAGATGTCGAACGGCGCGAGCATCACGCGCACCAACTCGCGGTTGACGTCGATGTCCTCGACCAGCAGCAGCCGGACGGGGCGGTCCAGTTCCTGCGCGTCGGCGGCTGCGTGCGTCCCGGCCTCATCAGGCGCGGCGGGCAGCTCAAGCTCGAACCAGAAGGTCGAGCCCCGGCCGACGGCGCTCTCAACGCCCATACGGCCGCCCATGAGGTCGACGATGCGCCGGCAAATGGCGAGGCCCAGACCGGCGCCCCCGAACCGCCGCGAGATCGAAGCGTCGCCCTGGTTGAACCGCTCGAAGATCGCCTCTCGCTGGCTCGGCGCCACGCCGATGCCGGTGTCCGAAACGGCGATCCGAAGCGCCCGCCGCCCGCCGTCGGCCGCGCGCTGCTCGACGGTGACGACGACGCCGCCTTCGCTGGTGAACTTCAGCGCGTTGGAGATCAGGTTCAACACCACCTGACGCAGCCGGGCGCCGTCGCCGCTGAGCCGGCCGCTCTCGCCTTCGCTGCGCACTTCCAGGGTCAGCCCGCGCGCGGTGGCCTGGTTGGCCGCCAGCATCGCGACGGAGCGGACCACGGCGAAAGGGTCGAACGGTTGCGAGTCGAGCTCGAGCGCGCCCGACTCCAGTTTCGAGAAGTCGAGCACGTCGTTGACCACGACCAGCAGCGTCTCGCTGGCCTCCGCGATCAGCTTGGCGTGGCGGGCGTCCCGTTCCGAAAGCTCGGCAGACTCCTGCAGCACGCCGGCGAAACCAACGATGGCGTTCAGCGGCGTCCGGAGCTCGTGGGTCATGTTGGCGAGGAAGTCGGCCTTGGCGGCCGCCGCGGCCTCGGCCCGTCCGGCCAGCACGCGCTGCTCCGCCTCGCTCTCGACGAGCGCCTTGCGTGTCTCTTCGTGGCGGCGGGCCGCGCAAAGCGTCTGCCGGGCGCCGGATACGGCGAAGCCGAGCCCCAGCGCCATCACGCCCATGATGGGCCCGCGGCGCAGGCCTGCGTAGGTCGGGTCGAATAGCGTCACCGCCAGCACGCCCATCGCCGGGCCGACGCCGCAGAGTGCGAACGCCAGCACCGAGCGCGACCCAAAGGTCTGCCCGAAGCCAATCATGCTGATCCAGATGATCGCCGCGCAGACAGCGCCGTCGAGCGTCCCGGTGCGCCAGAACAGGAGCGCGAGGGCGAACCAGACCGCGGTCAGCGCGAAGATGTAGGCAAGGAAGCTGGCGCGCTGGCCAAGCGTCGCGGGGAGGCGGCGGTGCTGGCGACGACTGGCGAACCAGCCCCATGTCTCGAGCGCGATCGCGGCCGCGGCCCACGCCGCGCAGATCCGCCAAGGCATGACGAGCGCCGCGACGCAAGCCGCGCCGACAGCCGCGCTGGCGCGCGGCGGCAGGTTCTCATGCGTCTCGGCGGCGAACTCGTCGAAACGGTGGCCCGGCAGGCTGATCAAGAGCGTCTCCCAGCCGGGTCCGTACCCCAATGTGGTTAAACGTTACAGAACGGCTCAGGCTCGATCGGTGATCATCAGCCAGCGGAGGACCGAGGGATTGAGCTCGCGCGGATAGGTGTGCCCCAGTCCGTCGACCTCACGGTAGATGACGTTGGCGCCGGCCGCTCTGAGCGCAGCCTGCGCCTCGCGCGCCATCTGGACCGGAAACATCCAGTCCTGGACCCCGTGGACAATGTGTATCGGCAAGCCGGCGAGGCGGGCAGGGTCGGCCATGGCCGCCAGCATCGGGTGGAAGGCGGAGCAGGCGGGGGCGAGGTGCGTGAATGGCGCGCCCGGCTCGAGGCCGCTGACGTACGAGAACGTGCCGCCGTCGCTCATGCCCGTCAGCAGCATCCGCTCGGCGTCGATGTTCCAGAGCCCGCGGGCCGTTTCGAGGATGGACAGCAGATTGGGGGTGTCGACATCGGGGCTCTGCAGGGCCCAGGTGTCTCCGACCGAGGTGGGCGCGATCAGGATCGCGCCGTAGCTGCGCGCCTCCCGCAGCCAGCTCCAAAGGAAGCCGCGCCCGGCGCCCGAGCCGCCGTGCAGCGCCATCACCAGCGGCCAGGCCTCGTCGGGCGTGTAGTACTCCGGCGCGTAGGCTGACCACGCGCCGCGCGCCCCTGGCTCGCCGCCGCCGTGCACGAGGCCGACCGGCGCGCCGCTGGTGTTTGGCGCGGCGAGGCTCGCCCACAATCCCTCGTCGCCGCGACGGGCGGGATCGACGAAGAAGCGGCCTATCGGCGCCAGCACACCGGCTAGCGGATAGAGCGCCTCCTGCGCCCTGGGCGCACGGCCGAGGGCGCGGAACACCGGACGCAGGTCGCCCGGCCGCGCGGCGGCCTCGGCGAGCGCGTCGTAGGCCGAGAGCACGAAATCGGCGGCCTCCGCGAGGCGGTCCCGCACCGGAGCCAGGGCCCGTGGCCAGTCGTCCATCCGAGCCCGGGCCTCGCGCAGCGGGACGTCGACGGGGCCGAGCGCGTCCAGCGCGGGGCCGATGTCGGCGGGGTTGCAGTGCCTGGCGACGAGACCGAGCCCGTCGAGGGCCCGCAACAGCAGCGGCAGGAAGGCGACGAGGTCGTCCAGCTCCGTCGCCATCGGCGTCGCTCCCTTCAGGCGGCTCTGCCCCTGTCCATCATCCCGGCGAAACGCTCGAAGAGATAGAGGCTGTCCTTCGGCCCGGGCGAAGCCTCGGGGTGATGCTGGACGCTGAACACCGGGGCGCCTTCCACGGCGATCCCGGCGTTGGTGCCGTCGAACAGCGAGACGTGTGTCTCCTTGACCGCAGGGGGAAGGGTCTCGCGGTCGACCGTGAAGCCGTGGTTCATCGAGACGATCTCGACCTTGCCGGTGGTCAGGTCCTTCACCGGATGGTTTGCGCCATGGTGGCCCTGCTCCATCTTGCGGGTGCGAGCGCCGAGCGCCAGGGCCAGCATCTGGTGGCCCAGGCAGATGCCGAAGAGGGGCGTGCCACTCGTCGCCAGCTTGCGGATCTCGGGGACGGCGTACTCGCCGGTGGCGGCGGGATCGCCCGGGCCGTTGGAGAGCAATACGCCATCGGGCCTGAGCGCCAGAATCTCGCCGGCCGTGGTCGCGGCCGGCACGACGGTGACCCGCGCGCCGATAGACGCCAGGGCGCGCAGGATGTTGCGCTTCACGCCGTAGTCGACGACGACCACCTCGTAGCGCGGCCCCAGGGGCTTTTCATATCCCTTGGGCCACGACCACAGACCCTCGTTCCAGACGAAGGGCTGAAAGCACGAGGCCTCCCGCGCCAGGTCCGCGCCCTCAAGACCCGGCCAGGCGCGCGCCTCGGCGATCAGCGCGTCGAGATCGAAGCGGCCTTCCGGATCGTGGGCGATGACGCCGTGCGGCATGCCCTTCTCGCGGATCGACTTAGTGAGCGCGCGGGTGTCGACGCCGGCGAGGCCGATCACGCCTCGCCGCCCGAGCCAGCCGTCGAGGTCGGAGTTGGCCCGCCAGTTGGCGGGTTGGGTGGGGATGTCGCGGAAGATGGCCCCGCGGGCGGCGGTCGCGGCCGACCCCGAGACCTGCTCCACGTCATCCGTGTTGGTCCCCACGTTGCCGATGTGCGGGAAGGTGAACGCGACGATCTGGGCCATGTAGGACGGATCGGTCAGGATTTCCTGATAGCCCGACATCGCGGTGTTGAAGCACACTTCGCCCGCGGCCTGGCCGATTTGGCCGCAGCCTATCCCTTGCAGCACGCGGCCGTCGGCGAGCGCCAGCACGCCGGTGACGCCCAAGAGCAGTTTCTGCGGCACGGCGACGACTCCTCGGGTCCTGCAGGCAAACGGCCGGCTAGGTAGGCGCCGACGGCCGCGCGGTCAATGCGGCCCGCGCCCGTCGCGGCCGCGCATCCGATGCGTTCGGCGTGGTCCGCAGCGCTCCGCCGCACGCCCGGTCGGCCTATCACCCAGCCGCGACCGCCCAGCTGCGCGAGGCGTCCGTCGCGCCGTCCACGACGCCATGCACGGCGGCGAAGAGCCGCGCAGCCGTGACCGGCTTCGCGAGCACGTCGGCGAACCCCGCGGCGAGCCATCTTTGCGCCTCGTCGGCCCGGACGATCGGAGCGAGACCGATCAGGGGCGGCGTGAGGCGCACAGGGAAGGCCCCGGAGGCCATCGCAAGCTCGACCAGCGCGACGTCGAAGCGCTCGCGGCCGATCAGCGTCATGGCTTCTCGCCGGCTCGCCGCGACCGCGCAGTCGAAATCGAACAGGTCGCAGTAACCGGCGCAAACGCGGCGTGCCGCGGCGTCGGTGTCGGCGACCAGTACGCGCAGCTTGTCGCTGCGCTCCTCCCGTGTGCGGAACGCCGGATCGGGACCGGCACGCGCTTGGTTCTGGTTCATGGGCGGCCTCCTGGCTGGACCGCTCCCCCGAGCGACGACACTAGCCGAGGGCTGTGACCCCGCAGTGACAAAACTAGGTTACCCAAGGCCAATTTCGGTGAGGGCCCGACGCCATGTCACACCGCGCCCTGGCGGCGCGTCCTCGGACGGCGCGAACAACGAGAGGGCGCCGACCGCCATGAACCGCACTGCAGCCGCGCTGCTCGCCCTCGCCATGGGCGCCAACGGTGCCGTCATGCTGGCCGCCGGGCGCTGGTGGTACGGCGTCGCGCCCGGCGTCACGGAGACCGGACCGTTCAACGCGCACTTCGTGAACGACATCGGCGCGGCCTACCTGCTGGTCGGCGCGGCCTTCGCCTGGCTGGCATTGCGGAGCTCCGAGCTTGCGCGCGGCGCGGCGCTGCTGGCCGCGGCGTTCCTCGCGCTGCATGGTTTCATTCACTTGGCCGACGCCGTCGCCGGCCTGCGCGGCTTCGCCGACCTCGTCCGCGACTTCCCGGGCGTCTTCCTGCCGGCGCTCGTCGCCGCGTGGCTCGTCTGGACCTCGACCCCCAACCTGGAGACCCGCCATGCTTAAGTGGCTGCTGCATCGTCAGATCGCCGCCAGCGTCGAACGACCGTTCGGCTACGACGCCGGCTATTTCCACGAAGTGGTCGAGGCCGACGCGGTGACGGCGCTGAAGTTCGCCGTTGTCACCGGCCTTGCGTCGCGCCGGCATGCGCCGGCCGAGGCGATGGCGGCCGCGGGGCTCGTCGGCACGCTGGCGGAGGACTGCGGACCGTGCACGCAGATCAGCGTCGACATCGCCCTGGCCGGCGGCGCCAGTCCCGAGGCGATCCGCGCCATCCTCGCCGGCGACCTCGCCGCCATGGGGCCCGACGCCGCGCTCGGCTACCGCTTCGCCACGGCGACGCTGGCCAGGGACCTCGAAGCGTCCGACGCCGCGCGCGACGAAGTGGTGGCGCGCTGGGGCAAGCGGGGCCCGATCGCGCTCGCAATGGCGCTCACCACGGCGCGCATGTACCCGACGCTCAAGTACGCGCTCGGCCACGGCCGTACGTGCTCGCGGGTGACCGTGGCCGGTGAGGCTGCGCCGTTCGCGCGGCCGCTGTCGCTGGCCGCATGAGGGGGGCGATGAGCGCACCCGACCCCTTCGAGGCGGCGAGACCGCGGCTCGTCCGCCTGGCCTATCGCATGCTGGGACAGCTCGGCGAGGCCGAGGACGTGGCCCAGGACGCCTGGCTGCGCTGGCGGGGCGCTGAGCAGTCGGCGATCGCCGACCCGACGGCCTGGCTGGTGCGGGTCGCGACGCGCCTCTGCCTCGACCGACTGCGCGGCGAGAAGTCGCGCCGCGCCGCCTATCGTGGCCCCTGGCTCCCCGAGCCGCTGATCGAGGACCTGGACGAGGATCCGGTCGAGCGGGCGGAGGAGGTGTCCGTGGCCTTCTTGCTGGCGCTGGAGCGGCTCTCGCCGCTGGAGCGGGCGGTGTTCCTGCTTCACGACGTGTTCGAGGACGACTACGGCGCCATCGCCGAGACGCTGGGCCGCAGCGACGCGGCTTGCCGGCAACTGGCGACGCGGGCCCGCGAGCACATCCGCGACGCCCGTCCCAGGTTCGCCGTGCCGCAGGAAGAGGCGACGCGGCTCGCCCTCGCGTTCATGGCCGCCGCCCGCGATAACGACCTCGAGACGCTGAAGTCGATGCTCGCGGAGGACGCGGTGATGATCAGTGACGGCGGAGCAAAGCGTGCTGCGGCCCTGCGGCCACTTGTCGGCCGCGCCGACATTCTGGCGCTGCTCGAAGGTGTCGCCTCGCGCCGGAACTGGCTCGCGACGTCGCGCGTGCGCCTAGCCCGCATCAACGGGTACCTTGGCGCGATTCTCGACGCCGAGGACGGCGTCGTCACGGTGGCGTTCCAGCCCGGGCGCACCGGACAGATCGCGGCGGTCTACCTGGTCGCCAACCCCGACAAGCTGAAAGGCGTTGCGTCGACCCAGGCTTGAGTCTACGGCCACGCTTAAGTGAGCTGAATGGAACGGTCAGCCATCGTTCAGCTTTCTTCGTGTTGAAGAGACCGCCTATCTAGGGCGCTTCACGTGGGATTCTGAGCTCATGAAACCGAGCCTTTTCGCCAAGGCCGCGCTCCTCGCGGGCGCTCTCTCGATCGCCGTGTCGTCGCTGCCGGCGGCTGTGGCGGCTCAGGATTACAACCAGGGCCCGCCGCCAGGTTACAATGATCAGCCCGACAATGGGCCGCCGCCTGGGTACAACGGCCAACCCGGGTACAACGGCCAACCCGGGTACAACGGCCAACCCGGGTACAACGGCCAACCCGGGTACAACGGCCAACCCGGCTACGGGCCGCCGCCCGGCTACAACGGCCAGCCGGGCTACAACGGCCCGCCGCCGAACGGTCCCCCGGGGCCCCCGCCCGGCGCAGGTGGATACTACGACGCGCAGCCGGGTTACCAGGGCGCGCCGCCTCCGCCCGGGTACAACGGCGGACCTCTGAGTCCCGAACAGATCGCGCAGGATCGCGAGTACGCGGGCTACGCAGAGGCCTGGGCGCGTGCGAACTGCGTCAAGTCCGGGGGCAACGTTCTTGGCGGCGCGCTGCTCGGCGGCACCTTTGGCGCGATTCTCGGGGCCATCGCCGGCGGACCTCGCGGCGCCGCTATCGGCGCGGGCCTCGGCGGCACGGGCGGCGCGGTCGTCGGCGCGAGCCAGCAGGGCGAGACCAGCCCCGGCTGCCCGCCGGGTTACGTGATCCGCGGCGGCGCTCCGCCGTTCGCGTTCACCGCAGGCCCCGCCTACTACTACTATGCCCCGCCCTGGTGGCACCCGTGGGTCTGGTACAACGGCGCGTGGGCCTACCGGCCCTATCCGTACCACGCCTGGTACTATCATCACTATTGGCGCGGCCCGCGCCCCTGGCGCTGAGTCCGACGCCCAGCCGCGCGGCGTGCGACCGGCCCCGGCGCACTCAGCCGGGGGGCGCCTCGTCGGCGGCGCGCGTCGCAGGCGCGACCAGCGTGAAACTGGCCCCCTTGCCCGGCGCGCCGTTGGCCTCGATGGCGCCGCCCATCAGTTCTGCCAGGCGCCGGCAGATGGCCAGCCCGATGCCCGCGCCGCCGTGGACGCGCGTAGCCGAGGCGTCGCCCATTTCGAACGTCGCGAACAGCCGTTCGGCGTCGGCCGGATCGAAGCCAGCGCCAGTGTCGGACACGGCGTAACGCCACGCCCCGTCGGCCTTACGGACGTCGATCGTCACGGACCCAGCCGTCGTGAACTTCACGGCGTTGGCGACCAGTTGCTCGAGCACCTGGCAGACCCGCTCGGGATCGCCCTGCGCCAGCGCCGCCGAGCCGGGGCCGGGTTCCACGCTCAAGGTCAGCTGCTTGGCCTGGGCGGCGGGCGCGAACCGCGCCGCAGCGCGACGCGCAACGGCTACCGGATCGAAGGGCACACTGGCGAGCGCGATGCGGCCGGCTTCCAGGGCGTTGAAGTCGAGCAGGTCGCCCAGCAGGTCGTGCAGGCGCGCGGCGCTGGCGAGCATTTCGTCGAGCACCTGCCGCTGCGGCTTGGAGAGCGGCGAGCGCGTCAGCACTTCGCCGAGGCCGATCACGCCGTTCAACGGCGTCTTCAGCTCGTGGCTCATGTTGGCCAGGAACTCGGCCTTAGCGCGGCTCGCCGTCTCGGCGCGGATGAGCGCCGCTTCGAGCGCCCCCGCCTGGGCCTTCAGATCGGTGATGTCGACCCGCAGGCCGATGACGCCGCCGTCAGCGGTGCGCCGCTCCTCGATCAGCACGCAGCGGCCATCGCGGATCTGTTGCTCGTGGCGCTCGCCGGTCGGATCGCGCAAAAGGGCGAGGCGCTCGGCCAGCCATTCTTCCTCCCGCCCGACCGCGGCCGGGTAATCGCCGCGTGCGATGCCGATGCGCAGCGTCTCCGGCAGCGGGCGGCCGACGCGGAAGAGGTCCGACGAACGTCGGTAGATTTCGCCGTAGGCCTTGTTCCAGAGGATGTAGCGTAGCTCCGAGTCCAGGAAGACGACCCCGGTCGGGAGCGCGTCCAGGGCCTCGCGCAGCCGCCGCTCGGCGGCTTCGGCGTCCGCCTTCGCTCTGGCCGCCACCGTCCACGGGTTGAGCGCCGCCACGAACCGCACCAGCCAGCGCCCCGCCATCTGCCCGCCAGTCCCCCATCGACGCCATTCATCCGGGTCCGTTGTGGGCGACCTGCCTGGACAACGGGGCGCGAACGGCGTCGCTTCCGAGCAAGCTTCGGCGCCGGCGCCCGCGGATTGGGCGCCGCGGACGCCCTTCCGGCGCGAGGCGCCTACAGAGTGTGACTGGCGGACAACGTGACGGCGCGTCAGCGGCTCAGCAATATGGGGTCGCCGCTCTTCGCCATGGCGCCGTCGCCGCTCGCCGCGACCAGCATCGCCCTGGCCTCACCTGGCGTCATCGGCCGGCCGAAGCGGAAGCCCTGCAGCGCGCCGCAGCCCGCGGCGGTCAGCACCGCGCACTGCTGGTCGGTCTCCACCCCTTCGGCGACGACCCCCATTCCGAGCGAGGCGGCGAGTTTGGTCACCGAGGCCACGATGATCGCCGACTGCTTGTCGCGCGCCACGTTGTCGACGAACGACTTGTCGATCTTGATGCAGTCGATGGCGAATTGGTTGAGGTAGGTCAGCGACGAGTAGCCGGTGCCGAAGTCGTCGAGCGCCACCCGCATGCCCGCCGCGCGCAGCACCTCGAGATTGTGCGCCGCGCGCTCCACGTCCTCGATGATCGCCGTCTCTGTCAGCTCGATCTGGATCCGGCTGGGCGCCAGGTCGGCCTCCTCGGCGTAGCGCAGGATGCGTTCGGCCACGTTCTGACGCAGGAACTGCCGCGCTGAGACGTTGACCGAAACATACGGGCCGCCCCAGCGCCGCGCGTCCTTGAACGCCTGCCGTGTGATCCAGTCTCCGAGGTCGAGAATCATCCCGGTCTCCTCGGCCACCGGCACGAACTCGGCCGGGGATACGGGGCCGTGCTCCGGGCTGTCCCAGCGCACCAGCGCCTCGAAGCCGAGCACCGTGCCGTGCTGCGCGGTGACGATCGGCTGGTAGGCCATGCGGAACTGACCGGTGCGCAGGGCGAGTTCCAGGCCGTTCTCGATCGACAGCCGCCGCTTGGTCACCTTCTCGAGCGCGGCGTCGTAGCGCCGGTAGCGGTTGCGGCCCTCTCGCTTGGCCGCGTAGAGCGCCAGGTCGGCGCGCCGCATGATCGAAACTTCGCTGCGGCTCTCGTCCTGGATGGCGACGCCGATCGAAGCCGACACCTGAACCTCGTGACCGGCGACGCGCCGCGCCTGGCCGCAAACGCGCAGCAACTGCGTGCAGAACTCGTGCACCCCCTGATCGGATGCATCCTCGATGACGATGCCGAACTCGTCGCCGCCGAGGCGCGCCAGCACCCCGCCGGCCGGCATGAGCTGAGCCATGGCCGAGCAGATCTTGCGGACGAGGTCGTCGCCGGCGTGGTGGCCGAGAGTATCGTTGACGGCCTTGAAACGATCGAGGTCGAGCAGCAGCACCGTCTGGCGCTTGCGGCCCCGATTGAGGCGGCTGGTCAGCTCGGCCACGAAGCCGGCGCGGTTGAGGATCCCGGTCAGCGGGTCGTGCTGGGCCGCGTGCATCGCGATCTCCAGGCGGGCCCTGAGCGCGGTCACCTCGGTCTCCAGACCCCTGATCGTGTGGTCGCCGCTGGCGGCCGCGTCGTCGCGTTCGGCCGTCGCCTGGTAGCGCTTGGCCAGGGATTTGAGCGACGCGACGGCGTCCGGGCGATAGAACGGCGTCATCAGGAAGGTGAGCTTCTCCGGCGTCTGCACCACCTGCAGGGCGGCGCGCCAGAGCGTCGGGTCGCCGTCCTCGAGCACCACCATCAGTTCGGCGTCGGGCTCGGCCCCGCAGACCTTGCGCAGCGAGTCGGCCAGGTCGCCGGGATGGCCGCCGCGGTAATCGAGCACGAAGATCGCCGGCAGCCAGCCGAAATGGCGCAACGTTTCGGCTTTCTCTAGCGCCTGGCGGATGTCGGGGCAGATCACGCAGTCGCAGCCGGGCAGCGCCTCGTGGACGGCCGCCCGGACCTCGGCGACGCCGGCGGGCTTGGGCGCGACCATCAGCGTCATCGGGCGGGCGGCCGACTTGCGCGGCGCCGGCGCCGGCGCGGCGACGGACGTCTCCGGCCCGGTGAGTTGCAGCGTATGAGCGACGCGATGCGACATCGAACTTCACCAATCACGCCTGCTCACAAGAAAGCGATAATCGGCGTGGTCAACGGAGTCTGAATCTCGCCGCGACCGCGTCAGCCCCCGAACCGCTCGCGATAGTCGCGCGGGCCGACGCCGATGTGGCGGCGAAACGAGCGGCGGAGATTCTGGGCGTCCGCGAAGCCGCAGCCGCGGGCGACGTCCTTGAGATTGGAGGGGCCCGTCTCGAGCCGGCGGCGCGCCTCCTCGAGCCGAAGGCGCGCGACGTAGGCGGCGGGCGTCACGCCGAGCTCGGTCTTGAAGCGGCGTGTGAGGTGGCGCGGGCTCAGGCCTGCCTCGGCGGCCAGTCGCTCCAGCGGCAATGGTTCGGCGAGGTGATCGAGAATCCAGAGCTGCAGTCTGCCGAAACGGTCGCCGCGCCGCTCGGCCTCGAGGAAGCGGCTGAACTGTGACTGGCCGCCCGGCCGCTTGCGGTAGACAACGAGCTCCTGCGCCACCGCCAACGCCACGTGCTTGCCGTGATCGCGCTCGACAAGCTCCAGGGCGAGATCGATGCCGGCCATCACGCCGGCCGAGGTGAAGACGCCGCCGCTCTCGACGAAGATGGCGTTCCGCTCGACCTGGCAGCCGGGCGCGATGGCCGCGAGCCGGTCCAGCGACCGCCAGTGGGTCGTGGCGTGGCGTCCGTTCAGCAGGCCCGCGGCGCCCAGCACCAGGGCGCCGGTGCAGACCGAGCCGAGGCGCGTCTGCGGCGCCATGCGGCGCAGCCAGGCGTGCAGTTCGGCGTCGTCGAGGTGTGCGTCCGCGCCGACGCCGCCGGCGACCAGCAGCGTGTCGCACGCATCGACCTCTCGCCAGCTCCGCCGGGCCACCAGTTCCAGGCTCTGCGACATCGGGAGGGGGCCGGCGCTGGGGGCGGCCAGCTCGGTCGTGTAGACCGGCTCGGTCCGCCCGAGCTCGTCGGCGAACCAGCGAGCGGTGCGCGCGAACACCTCCAGCGGTCCGACCACGTCCAGGACCTGGGCGCCGGGAAAGCCGACCATCACGACGTGATGGCTCTGCGCGCTTGGGAATGTGCGGCTGATCATGGCCCGGCGACGGGTACGCGGCTTCGCCGGCGCGCGGAAGGCGGCGAGTCCGGATTTGACGCATCGATGTCGAACAAGCCCAGGCGGGCCGCCTGGCGGCCCAGGCCGCCGGTCACTCCCTCAGGGCGAATGACAGCGCGCGTCCGATCGAGGTGGCGAGCGAGGTGGTGTGGTCGTCCTCGTCCAGGGCGCGGTAGCGGGCGAGATAACCGCTCCGTCCATCCAGGGCGGCGAGGCGGGCGCCGAGTTCGGCGGCGTTGTCGACCATGCGCGCCGCCGCAATCAGCCTGTCGGCCGCCTCCCGGCTCATGCCGGGTGGCGGCGTGGCGAGTTTCGCCTGCTCGTCGGCGCCGATGGTGATCAGGACGCGGGGGCTGACCTCGCCGGCCTCGACGCGGCGCGCGAAGGCTTCGACGTCCTTGAGAATCGCGCGGTCGTTCCACCAGATCGACGGGCTGGAGGCGACGAAGTTCCGGAACGAGTCCGGCCGCCGGAACAAGGCGTAGAGCGTGAAGAGGCCGCCGAGCGAGTGGCCGTAGAGCGTCTGGCTGTCGACGTCGCCCTCGAACCGTTCGGCGATCAGTGGGCGCAGCTCGTTCACTAGGAAGTCCAGGAACGCCTCTGCGCCGCCGAAATCCTCCGCCCTGGGTTCGGGCCAGCCCGGCTGGGGCTGGATGGCCTCGAGCGGCGTCGGGGGCGTCAGGTCGCGGCGGCGGGTGAGGCCGAGCTCGGCCGGATTGTCCGTGGGGTAGCCCACCCCGACGACGATCGCGCTCCGCACGCCGCCGAACCCGAAGAGGCTGCTGAGCGCGGCGGCGATCGGGAACGTCATGTTGCCGTCGCTGGTCACGATCACCGGATGCCGCCCGCCGCCGGGCGCCGGGCGCAGCGGCTTGAACACCATGATCCGGTAGGTCCGTCCGTTCCCTGTCGAGGTCAGGTCGAACTGGGTCGCGAAGGGGACTCTGACGGAACTGTGGTCAGGCGCAGGCATGGCGTGGCTCGTTGTCGTTGCTGGGGCCCTGGACGCCCGTCGCGGCCGCCGCCCGCAGCTCGCCCAGCAGGGTGCGGTAGAAATCCGTGGCGCCGCCAGGAGCGGCTGCCGGCCGGGCAGGGGCGACGACCGGCGGAGCGGGTGTGGACGTGTTCATCAGGCCCTCGCCACGTTGACGTTGCCGCTCACAGTGGAAAGCACCAGCTCGACGTGCGGCTCGCCGTCGCCCGGTGGCCCGCTGGCCGCCAAGTCGGACCGGACCCTGCCGCTCATAGTGCTGATGTCAAGGAGCGCGGCGACGCCCGCCGGCACGCCCACCGAGACCCGGCCCGACACGGTCTTGGCGCGCACGAGGCCGCGGTCGGCGCGCATGACCTCGATATTGCCCGCGGCGGTGAAAGCCTCCACCGCGCCGCCGCCCGCGTGCTCGATCTCGATGTCGCCATGACCGGTGGTGAGGCGCGCGGCGCCGGCGATCTCGCCCAGGTGAGCGCTTCCCGCCCCGGTGGTGACGCGCACGTCCGCGCCCGCCGCTCTGATGGTCACCTGCCCGGCGCCGGTCTTGGCGTCGACGCCGCCCGAGGCGCGCTCCACTTCGACGTTGCCCGAGCCGGTGCGCAGCCGCGCCTCGCCGCAGGCCTCGATGCGCACGTTGCCCGCGCCGGTGTTGGCCGTCACCGGGCCTAGCACGCCAGTGGTCTCCACCTTGCCGGCGCCCATGGTCAGCGTCGCGGCCGCGCCGATGGGCGTCTTGATCGTCGCCTCGATCGGACCGCAGTGGATCAGGCCGAACCAGCGGCGGACCGGATTGCGCACGACGATCTCGCCGCCGATGTCGGCGATCTCCGTCTGGTCGATCCAGGCGAGCGCGTCGGCGTCGCCGCGCGGCGCGAAGAGGCTGATCTCGGTTTCGCCGGTGTCGCTCGCGGCGATCGTGATCCTGCCGCGTGGGATGTCGATGCGAAGCTTCGGCGGCGTCGGCGTGGCGAACGCGTGCGTGCGGGGGTTCATTTGGCCCATCCCTTGATGTGGCGGCCGGCGCGGCCGTGGCGGCCGTAGATGAAGGCGGCTGCGTGGTCGGAGGCGGCGGATCGCGCGGCGGCGACCAACCAGGTGTTCAGCGACTGGCCGCGGCGCGCGGCCAGCGTCTCGGCGCGCGCCTTCAGCGCCTCGGGAATACGCAGCGTGATCCGCGCCACCTGTTCGCCCCCTTCGCCGCCGATCTCGTTGAACGCGGCCTCCTCGGCGGCCGGATGCGCGGGCGTGCCTTCCACCGCGAACACAGGCTCGCGGCCCTGCAGGCGGACGCTGACGGTGACGTTGGGCGCAGCGGCGCTGATCTCCGCCGCGGCCTGCGAAAGCGCGTCCATCAGCGTGAGGCGCACGGCCGGATCGAGGGCCAGCAACAGCCGCTCGGCCGCGGCCTGGGCTTCCGTTCCGCCCGCTTCGGCGGCGCGGATCAGGTCGTGACGCAGAGATTCGACGAGATCAGCGATATCCATGGGGCGCATTGACACCGAAATGGTGTCATCGCAACATTAAAATGCCGTCATGTGACGCCGAAGTGGGGGCGGACGCTCGCGCAGCTGCGACTCTCGCGGAAGCCGCGCTATGATCGGCCGTGCGCTTCGACGACGCCTTTCTCGACGAGCTGAAATCGCGGGTCCGTCTCTCCGACCTGATCGGCAAGACGGTGAAGCTGCGTCGGCAGGGCAGGGAATACGTGGGCCTTTCGCCGTTCACCAAGGAGCGGACGCCGTCGTTCTTCGTCAACGACGACAAGGGCCACTTCTTCGACTTCTCTTCCGGGAAGAACGGCGACGCCATCACGTTTCTGCAGGAAACGGAGCGGCTGTCGTTCAACGAGGCGGTGGAGCGGCTCGCGGCCGAGGCCGGCATGGCGCTCCCGGCGCCCGATCCGCGCTCGGCCGAGGTTGAGAAGCGTCAGGCGGGGCTCTACGACTGGCTGGAGACAGCCGCCGCCTGGTTCGAGGCGGAACTTCGCAGGCCGGCGGGGCGGTCGGCGCGCGACTACCTCGCCCGTCGTGGCCTGCCGGAGGACGCGTGGAAGCGCTTTCGCCTCGGCTATGCGCCTGCCGGCCGCGCGGCGCTGAAGGAGTACCTCGTCGCCAAGGGCGCGCGCCCGGCCGGTCTCGTCGAGGCGGGCGTGCTGATCGCGCCGGAGGACGGCGGCGCGCCCTACGACCGGTTCCGTGACCGGATCATCTTCCCCATCGCCGACGGCCTCGGGCGCGTCGTCTCGTTCGGCGGCCGCGCGCTCGATCCCGAGGCCAGGGCCAAGTACTTGAACGGACCCGAGAGTCCGCTCTTCCACAAGGGCCGCGTGCTCTACGGCCTGCCCGAGGCGCGCAAGCTCCTCCATGCCGGGGGCGAGGGCGCCTCGCTGGTCGTGGTCGAAGGCTACATGGACGTCATCGCCTGTCAGCGCGCCGGGATCGCGGCGGTTGCGTCCATGGGCACGGCGCTGACCGAGGAACAGATGGAGCAGCTGTGGCGGCTGCACCCGGAGCCGACTCTGTGCTTCGACGGTGACCGCGCCGGCCGCGCGGCGGCCTTCCGCGCCATCGACCGCGCCCTGCCGGTGTTGAAGGCTTCGCGCAGCTTCAGGTTTGCGCTCGCTCTTGGGGCCAAGGACCCCGATGACGTGCTGCGCGAGCAGGGACCTGCGGCGCTGAAGGCGCATCTGGCCGAGACCACCCCGTTCGTCGACCTGCTGTTCGCCAGGGAGCGCGACGCGGAGCCGCTCGATACGCCCGAGCGGCGCGCCGGGCTGCGTCAGCGATTGCGCAAGGCCGCGTCGGCGATCACGGATCCGGACCTCGCGCAGGCTTACCGCGAGGAGCTGCAGCGCCGCGTGGACGATCTGTTCCCGCCGGCGGCGAGGCCGGCGGGCGTCGGGAAGGCGCGTCGGGAATTCTTCCGTGCTGGCCCCGACCCCCGCCTCACCGATGAGGGCCGTGCCGCGGCCCGGCGTCTGGCCCGGGATCTCGATCCGCTGGCCGCCGCGCTGGCCCGCCAGGTTGTCGCCGATCCGCCGGTTCTCGAGCCGCATCTCGACGAGCTTGCCCAATATGGGTTCGGCGATGCGCAGCTCGTGGAGTTGGCGAGCGAAATCGTCCGCCTGCGGCTTGACGCCGAACATCTTGACACCGGCGCCCTGCAACGCCATCTCGCCCTAAGAGGATTTAGCGCGCTGCTGAATGACGTCGACCGGGCCGCTGCGAAATCGGGCGCGCCCTTCATTCGATCGGATGTCACCCTCGCGGTCGCCAGGTCCCAGTGGACGCACGCCTTTTCGGCCATGTGCCGGCTGGCGGCGCTGGATGACGCCATGGACCAGGCCAAGGAGGCGCTGGTCTCTGGCGGCGCTGCCGCCGAGGTCATGGCCCTGAAGACGGAGCGCGATTCACTGCGGCGGGCGCTCAAGTCGGGAACCATTTGGGAAGAGGCTGGGTCGAAATGACGCCAACCCTTAAATCGCGCTTTTGATCAACCATCTTCGGCGCCGGCCTTGCGTGGCCGGCAGGGCCGCTTTCCGGAGACCTAGATGAGCGAAACGACTGTCACCGAAGCGCCCGAGACCCCGGCAGCGCCCGATGGCCCGCTGCTCGACCTTACCGACGCGGGGGTCAAGAAGTTCATCAAGCAGGCGAAAGCCCGCGGCTACGTCACCATGGACGAGCTGAACAAGGTGCTGCCCAGCGAGGAGGTGACCTCGGAGTCGATCGAGGACACGCTGGCGATGCTCTCCGAGATGGGCGTCAACGTGGTCGAGGCCGAGGAGGACGCGCCCGAGCAGGAATCGACCGATGTCGCGGTGCGTGAGGAGACCGCCGTCGTCGAAACGACCAAGGAAAGCGCGTACGATCGCACCGACGACCCGGTGCGCATGTACTTGCGCGAAATGGGCAGCGTCGAGCTGCTCAGCCGCGAGGGCGAGATCGCCATCGCCAAGCGCATCGAGGCGGGCCGCGACACGATGATCCGCGGCCTCTGCGAAAGCGCGCTGACCTTCGAGGCCATCATGGTCTGGCGCGAGGAGCTGGCCGGCGGTCGCATCCTGCTGCGCGAGGTGATCGACCTCGAGCAGACGTATGGCGGCCAGGTGGCCCAGGCTCTCTCCGACGAGGCGGTGGCCGGCGAGCAGATCGAGGCCGAGCCGGCGAGCGTCCGCGACGACGACGACGACATCACGGCGCAGGGCGGCGGTCCCGCCCCGGGCGACGACGACGACTTCGACGACGGCGCGGGCCCGACGATCAGCGCCATGGAAGCCGAGCTGCGCGACGGGGTGATGGTCACCCTAGACGCCATCGCCGGCGAGTTCGAGGCGTTCCGCCGCCTGCAGGAGAAGCTGGTCGAGCATCGTCTTCGCGGCGAGGACCTGACCGAGGACGAGCGTCGCGCCTACGAGGCCGCGACCTCGACCATCGTCCAGCATCTGAAGACGCTGAAGCTGAACAACAACCGCATCGAGGCGCTGGTCGACCAGCTCTACGCGATCAACAAGCGCCTCGTCGGCCTCGAAGGCCGGCTGCTGCGCCTGGCCGACAGCTACGGAATCTCCCGGGCTGAATTCCTGCGCGCCTACCTGGGCTCCGAGCTCGACCCCAACTGGTGCGAGAAGATCGCCCCGCTGGGCATCCGCTGGACGAAGTTCGTCGAGAACGACAACGGCCAGATCGGCGACATCCGCCAGGAGATCGCCGCCCTCGCCACCGAGTCGGGCCTGCCGATCGACGACTACCGGCGCATCGTGCAGACCGTGCAGAAGGGCGAGCGCGAGGCCCGTCAGGCCAAGAAGGAGATGGTCGAGGCGAACCTGCGCCTCGTGATCTCCATCGCCAAGAAGTACACGAACCGCGGCCTGCAGTTCCTGGATCTCATTCAGGAAGGCAACATCGGCCTGATGAAGGCGGTGGACAAGTTCGAGTACCGCCGCGGCTACAAGTTCTCGACCTACGCCACGTGGTGGATCCGCCAGGCGATCACCCGTTCGATCGCCGACCAGGCGCGCACCATCCGCATCCCGGTGCACATGATCGAAACGATCAACAAGATCGTGCGCACGTCGCGCCAGATGCTGCACGAGATCGGACGCGAGCCGACGCCCGAGGAACTGGCCGAGAAGCTCGCCATGCCGCTCGAGAAGGTGCGCAAGGTGCTGAAGATCGCCAAGGAGCCGATCAGCCTCGAGACGCCCATCGGCGACGAGGAGGACAGCCACCTGGGCGACTTCATCGAGGACAAGAACGCCGTGCTGCCCATCGACGCGGCGATCCAGTCCAACCTTCGCGAGACCACGACGCGGGTGCTTGCCTCGCTGACCCCGCGCGAGGAACGGGTCCTGCGCATGCGCTTCGGCATCGGCATGAATACCGACC
>JAKAZA010000016.1 GCA_021816155.1 Pseudomonadota bacterium
GCTCGAGTTCTTCAACCCGATCGCCTCGGTGAAGGACCGCATCGGCGTCGCGATGATCGAGGCGCTCGAGGCCAAGGGCCTGATCGGGCCGAACACGGTGATCGTGGAGCCGACCAGCGGCAACACCGGCATCGCCCTGGCGTTCGTGGCCGCTGCCAAGGGGCTGAAGCTTATCCTGGTGATGCCGGAGAGCATGTCGATCGAGCGGCGCAAGATGCTGACTCTTCTCGGCGCGCGCCTGGAGCTCACCCCCGCCGAGCGCGGCATGGCGGGCGCTGTCGCAAGGGCGCGCGAGTTGATCGGCGAGATCAAGGATGCGGTGATGCCGCAGCAGTTCGAGAACCCCGCGAACCCGCTGATGCACCGCATCTCCACCGCCGAGGAGATCTGGAATGACACGGCGGGGGCGGTGGACGCGGTGGTGTCGGGTGTCGGGACGGCCGGAACGATCACGGGCGTCGGCCAGGTGCTGAAGGCGCGAAAGCCGCAGGTGAAGATGATCGCGGTCGAGCCGGCCACTTCTCCGGTGCTGTCGGGCGGCCACCCCGGCCCGCACAAGATCCAAGGTCTCGGCGCCGGCTTCGTGCCGGCGATCCTCGATCGCTCGGTCATGGACGAGGTGGTGCTGGTCTCCAATGACGACGCCTTCGAGATGGCCCGACGGTGCGCGAGGATCGAGGGCGTGCCGGTGGGCGTTTCGGCCGGCGCGGCCCTGACTGCGGCGTTCGACGTGGCTGGCCGCCCCGAGATGACCGGAAAGACGATCGTGACGATCATTCCGAGCTTCGCCGAGCGCTATCTCTCGACGCCGCTCTTCGAGGGCCTTTGACGACCGACGTCTACGGACCGGAGAAGCGTTCGGCGGTGATGCGTCGTGTAAGGGGCAAGGACACCGCCCCCGAGCTCATCGTGCGGCGCATGCTCTGGCGCCTCGGCGCCCGCTATCGGCTTCACCGGCGCGACCTGCCGGGCAGGCCCGATGTGGCGTTGCCCGGCCGCCGGCTGGCGATCTTCGTTCACGGCTGTTTCTGGCACGGCCACGACTGCGCGCGCGGCGCCCGGGTGCCGAAGGCGAACCGCGTCTACTGGCTGGACAAGGTGGCGCGAAACCGGGCCCGTGATGCGGCCGCCCGCGCGGCGCTCGAAGCCCAGGGCTGGTGCGTGGAGACGGTCTGGGAGTGTGAGCTGAAGGACCGCGCAAGGCTGGAGGCGCGGATGCGTGGTGTGCTCGCCAGCCGGCTCCCTGCGCGGTTATGACCGCCCAGGGCGGCGTCGGAGTAAACGCCCCTTAACCCTCGCCGCAGCTTAATCCGGGGTCACTCACGAGGCAGGACCCCGGCATGGCGGCGGCGGCGCACAGGACCGCATCCGAGATCGTCTGGCAGGCCGTACGCGGAGCCTGGGACCACGCGGCGGCGGCCCGCCTCCGCGGCGGTCTCACCGCGGCGGCCGGGGCGGCGCTGGCGCTGGCGCTGGCCAGCTGGCGGCCCGGCGACCCGAGCGTCGACGCCTCGGCTGACGGCGCCGTCGGCAATCTGATGGGCGGCGCCGGCGCGACCATCGCGGATCTCCTGATGCAGGGTCTTGGGGTCACGGCGTGGCTCGTTTCCGCCATGCTGTTGGCGCTCGGCGTCTCGCGCACTCTCGCCACTCAGCCACTGACCACCCGGACGCCGCTGCGCTGGCGGGCGCTGGCCGGAGCGTGCGGCGTCGCGGCCCTGGCCGGGGGGCTCGCCGGCTTCGCGCCTCCGGCTATCTGGCCGCTGGGGTGCGGTCTCGGCGGGCTTCTGGGCGACCTCATCGGCGCGGGGGGCGACAAGCTGGCCGCGGTGATCGACTTCGGCCCGGCTGCGCCGATCGTCTCCGCGCTGCTCGCCGCCGGCGGCCTCGGGCTTTGCGCCTTCGCGCTGGGCGTCCAGTCCCGTCACGTCCAGTCGCTGCTGCTGCGGCGCCGGGCGTCCGCCCGGCCAGCGCCGAAGCCCAGGCCGGCGGAACCGGCGCCGGCCGCACGCCGGCAGCCGGTCGCCTTTGCCGCCGCGCCGGCGCTTGTCGAGGAGGCTCAGGCTCCGAGCGAGGCCTCCCCTTTGGCGATCAGGTCGCCGAAGACGACCCAGAAGCCGTCCGCCCGGGAGGCGCGCGAGCGTCAGCCGAGCCTGCCTTTCGCCGCCGAGCAAACGGGCTTCCACATGCCCGAGCTCGCCATGCTGGCCAAGTCGAAGCCACGCTCCGAGACGTTCGACGAGGGCGCGCTGCGGCAGAACGCCAAGGTCCTGGAGGGCGTCCTGGCGGAATTCGGGGTGCGCGGCCAGATCGACCAGATCCGGCCCGGGCCGGTAGTCACGCTCTACGAACTCGTCCCCGCGCCAGGCGTGAAATCGGCGCGGGTCGTGGCGCTCTGCGACGACATCGCCCGCTCGATGAGCGTCTCCGCATGCCGCGTCAGCGTGGTCTCGGGCCGCAACGCGATCGGCATCGAGCTGCCTAACCCGAAGCGCGAGACCGTCTTTCTGCGCGACCTGCTGGCCTCGCCCGAGTATGAGAAGCAAGGCGTCGTGTTGCCCCTGGCGCTGGGCGAGACGATCGGCGGGGAGCCGTACATCGCCGACCTGTCGCGGATGCCGCACCTCCTGATCGCGGGCACGACCGGCTCGGGCAAATCGGTGGGGGTCAACGCGATGATCCTCTCGATCCTCTACCGCCTGCCGCCCGACAAGTGCCGCTTCATCATGATCGATCCGAAAATGCTGGAGCTGTCCGCCTACGACGGCATTCCGCACCTCCTGGCGCCGGTCGTGACCGACCCGAAGAAGGCGATCGTCGCGCTGAAGTGGACGGTGCGCGAGATGGAGGACCGCTATCGCCGCATGTCAAAGATCGGCGTGCGCAACGTGGCGGGCTACAACGAGCGCGCCCAAGAGGCGATCGCCAAGGGTGAGCACTTTGTGCGCACTGTGCAGACCGGCTTCGATGAGCAGGGGCGGCCAATCTACGAGGAAGAGCGGCTGAACCCGGAGCCGATGCCGTATCTGGTGGTTGTGATCGACGAGGTCGCCGACCTCATGATGGTGGCCGGCAAGGATATCGAAGGCGCCGTGCAGCGCCTGGCCCAGATGGCCCGCGCCGCCGGCATCCACCTGATCATGGCGACCCAGCGGCCGTCAGTGGATGTGATCACGGGCACCATCAAGGCCAATTTCCCCACGCGGATCAGCTTCCAGGTTACTTCCAAGATCGACGCACGCACGATCCTGGGCGAGCAGGGCGCCGAACAGCTGCTGGGCCAGGGCGACATGCTCTACATGGCCGGCGGTGGGCGCATCACGCGCCTGCACGGTCCGTTCGTGTCCGACGGCGAGGTCGAGACCGTGGCGCGGTTCCTGCGCGAGCAGGGCCAGCCCCGCTACGTCGAGGAGGTCACCGCCGCGGCTGAGGAGGACGAAGACCTGGGGGGCGAGGGCGTCCGCGGCGAGGGGGTGGGCAACGACCTCTACGACCAGGCGGTGGCCGTGGTCACGCGCGACCGCAAGGCGTCGACCAGCTACATCCAACGGCGGCTGCAGATCGGCTACAATCGCGCGGCCTCGCTGATGGAGCGGATGGAGCGCGAGGGCGTGGTGGGCGCCGCCAATCACGCCGGCAAGCGCGAGATACTGGTCGGTCCGCCACCCTGAGGCGGGCGCATCACGCCCATGTTCAGCCCCAGTTCAGGGCGACATGCCATTGGCGCGGGAAGGGCTGATGCGCATATGGAGCTCCGATGAGCTTTCTTCCGATACGGCGGGCGGTGATCGCGGCCGCGGCCGCCGCGCTCGCCGTCGCGACATTCGCGGGGCCCGCACTCGCCGACGCGGCCCGGGACGGTTTGATCTCGCGCGCCGTGGGCTACCTCGACGGCGTCAACGACGTGAAGGCCCGCTTTGTCCAGAGCAACGCCCGCGGCGAGGTCGCGGAGGGCACCGTCTATCTGGCGCGGCCTGGCCGCGCGCGCTTCGAGTACGATGCGCCGGCGGGTCTGCTGATCACGTCCGACGGGAAGACCGTGGCGATCTACAACACCCGCCTGAAGAGCGTGCAGCGGGTGTCGCTCGCCTCGACGCCGCTCGCGGTGTTCCTGGCCGAGCACATCCGCCTTGACCGTGGCGCCCACGTGACGCGCGTCGACCATCAGCCCGACGGGTTCTCGATCACGGCGCGCAATGACCGCAGCCCGGCTGGCGGCGAGATCACGCTCTTCTTCGATGACCACCCGTTGCGGCTCGCCGGATGGACGATCGTCGACGCCCAGGCGCGCGTGACGCGCGTATCGCTGGGGCCGCTGACGCCATTCACCCCAACCGCGGCATTCTTCAGTCAGGGCCCGCCGCCGCCGGGGGGTGTGACACGCTGGTGACAATCAAGCAGAACCAACCCGCGGCTTGACTTTCGTGGTCGGGAGTTGCATATATACCACTATCGCGGCGGATCACCCGACCTGAGCCGCGCGAACCGTGCCGGAACCAATCCCCTCCCGGCGGCGGCAAGAGAGACGACTAGCCCGGGCGCGGAAACAGCGTCCGGGCTCTTCTTTTTGCGCTACCACGCTTCGATGCGGCTCCGAATCGCCACCTGGAACGTCAACTCCGTGCGCCAGCGGATGGAGCACCTAGCGCGCTTCATCCGCAAGGCGGCGCCCGACGTGCTCTGCCTGCAGGAGATCAAGTGCCGTCCTGGCGAGTTTCCGTCCTCCGTGTTCGTTGACGCGGGGCTGCCGCACCTAAAGATCGCCGGCCAGAAGGGCTGGCACGGCGTCGCCATCGCCTCACGACTGCCGATCGACACGGCCCCGGAGCTGCACGTGTGCCGGGAGGGGCACGCCCGGGCGGTGGGCGCTCGTGTCGCGGGCGTCGAGATCCAGAATTTCTATGTCCCGGCCGGCGGCGACGTCGCCGACCGCGAGGCGAACCCGAAGTTCGATCACAAGATGGACTTCTTCGAGCGGCTCACCGCGGAGATGCGCCGGCGCGACCCGCGGGCCCCGCTCGCCATCGTCGGCGACCTGAATGTGGCGCCCGGCGAGCACGACGTCTGGAACCATCGCTATATGTCGCGCGTGGTCAGCCACACGCCGGCCGAGGTGGAGGCGATGGCGGCGCTGAAGGGCACGCTCGGCTTTCTCGACCTCGCTCGGGAGATGATCCCGGAGCCGACCAAGCTGGCGTCGTGGTGGAGCTATCGCGCAGCCGACTTCCGGGCCGCCAACCGCGGCCTGCGACTGGATCACATCTGGGTCTCGCCCGGCCTGCGCGATGCAGCGTTCCGTCTGGGGAGCGCCGCATGCCGCATCCACCCCGAGGTGCGAGCCTGGGACAAGCCCAGCGACCACGCACCCGTCACGGCCGATCTGTCGCTCTAGTTCGCACCCGGCTTCTTCGTGCGCTGGACGGACTTCTCCTTGCCCTCGGCTGTCCTCCGCCGCGATTCAAGCCGCTTCGTCCCGCGCCGCCTTGCGGACCTTTGCCACGGCGCGGTTGCGCTTCAGGCGCGAAAGGTAGTCGATGAACAGCACGCCCTCGAGATGGTCGATCTCGTGCTGAATACAGGTGGCGAAGAGACCGTCGGCCTCCTCTTCGACCGCATCGCCCTGGTAGTTCAGGTAGCGCAGGCGCACCGTGGCCGGCCGCTGCACCTCCTCGTAGATTTCGGGGACGGATAGGCAACCTTCCTCGTAGGGCGCCAGTTCCTCCGACGTCCAGACAATCTCCGGATTGACGAAGAATCGAGGCTCCTTGGGCGCGTCGCCGCGCGCAAGATCCATGACGATGACGCGCTTGGGCACGCCGACCTGAATGGCGGCCAGACCGATGCCCGGGGCGTCGTACATCGTCTCGAGCATGTCATCCATCAGCGCGCGCAGGTCGTCATCGACCCGCGCGACGGGCGCCGACTTCTGCTTCAGGACCTTCAGATCCTGGTCGACCGTGAGGATGCGGCGGACGCTCATGCCGCGGAGGTAGGGGCGGCCTTCTGCAGCGTCAAGACGGACGCATCGCCGCTGGTCCCCAGCTTGGCGAGCGGGCGCACGGCCGACTGCACGGGTGAAAGCTCCACGATCTCGCGGCCCTCGTGGTCGGCCGCAAAGTCCTCGAAGCGTCGCGCCTGGGTCAACACCTGCGTCTCCAGCGAGCCGGCGAACTCGTTGTAGCGCTTGACCGAGTCCTCCAGCGACTTGCCGAGCTTCAGCGCGTGGCCGCCCATAGCCGCGATGCGGCGATAGAGCTCGCGGCCGAGATCGGCCACCTGCTGGGCGCTCTTTGCCTGGTCCTCCACCCGCCAGCCGTAGGCGACCGCCTTGCAGAGCGCGAACAGCGTCGTGGGCGTCACCACCAGGACGCGCTTGTCCATGGCTTCGGTCATCAGGTCGGGCGCCCGCTCCAGCGCGGCGGCCAGGAACCCGTCGCCGGGCACGAACATCGCAACGAAGTCCGGCGAGCCCTCGGCTTTGAACTGGTCCCAGTAGGCCTTGGCCGAGAGGCCGGAGATGTGGCTGCGCACGCTTTGCGCATGACGCGCATAGGCCGCCTCCCGCGCGGCGTCGTCGGGGGCGTCCTGGGCGTCGAGGAAAGCGTTCAGAGAGCACTTGGCGTCGATCACGAAGACGGCGCCTCCGGGCAGCCGCACCTTCACGTCCGGCCGCCGCCGCCCTTCCTCGGTCTCGACGCTGAACTGCTCCTCGAAGTCGAACCGGCGGGCGAGGCCCGCGGCCTCCAGCACGTTGCGGAGCGTCTGTTCGCCCCAGCGGCCCTGCACCCCGGCGCCACGTCTGAGCGCCGCGGAGAGCTTGCGCGCTTCTTCCTGCGTGGCGGCCGAGGCGGCCAGCAGAGTCTCGATCTGCTGCTTCAGTCCACCCGCCTCTTCGGCCCGCGCCTTCTCGGCGGCCGCCGTCTGCAGCTCGAACCTCGACAGCATGTCAGACACCGGTTTCAACTGGGCCTCGAGCTTGGCCTGCGCGAGCCGCTCCTGCGCTTCGAATGTCTCGCCGGCACGCCTGACCAGCGCGTCCGCCACAGCCTGCGCGGCGTGCGCGGCCTGCGCCTTCAGGGTCTCCGAGTTCGCCTCCAGCAGCCGGGCCCGCTCCTCCGCCCGCGCAGCGCGGCCCCGTTCGATGGCGGCCCAGGCGGCGGCCGCGCCCGCAACAAGCGCGAGGACGGCGGCGAGAATGACGAGCGCGGCGTTCATGCTGTGTTCGTAGCAGAGTCGTGGCCGCGCGTAACGTCGCCGAGCAGTTTGGGTCGTGCGTCAGGCTGGCCGCCGCGCCCGCAGCGCCTGGGCGATGGTGCCGTCGTCCAGCCAGTCGAGGTCGCCGCCGACCGGGACGCCGCGGGCCAGCGACGTGACGGTCACGTCGGCGCCTGCCAGGCGGTCGGCGACGTAATGGGCGGTCGTCTGGCCATCGACGGTCGCCGGCAGCGCCAGGATCACCTCCGCCACGGCCGGGGCATGGGCGCGTTCGACGAGGCCGCCGACGCGCAGCGACTCCGGGCCGACCCCGTCGAGTGCGGAGAGCAGCCCGCCCAGCACGTGATACCTGCCGCGGTAGGCGCCCGCGCGCTCCATCGCCCAAAGCGCGCCCACCTCTTCGACGACGCAGATGAGCGCGGCTTCGCGCGTAGGGTCGGCGCAGATGGCGCAAGGGTCGCGCGTGTCGAGCGATCCGCACACGGCGCAGGTCTTCACGCGCGCCGCAGCTTCGGCGAGGGCGTCGGCGAGCGGGCGGAGCAGTTGTTCGCGGCGCTTCAGCAGCGTGAGGGCCGCGCGGCGGGCCGAGCGCGGCCCGAGGCCCGGCAGTTTGGCCAGCAGCGCGATCAGCCGCTCGATCTCGGGCCCGGCGGACGCCGCCAAGTCAGAACCTCGGCATGCCCGGCAGGTTGAGCCCCGCCAGCGGCCCGGTGGCGTCGCGCAGCATGGCCTGCTGCTCGGCGTCGAGCTTGCGGCGCGCATCGGCGTGGGCGGCGCGGATCAGATCGGCGAGGATCTCGCCTTCGCCCGACACCATCAGCGAAGGGTCGATGGAGAGCCGGGTCATGTCGCCCATGCCCTTCAGCGCCAGACGCACCATGCCGGCGCCGGAGACCCCCTCGGCCTCGAGCGAGGCGAGTTTCTCCTGCGCCGCCTTCATCTTGTCCTGCATGGCCGCGGCCTGCTTCATCAGCTCGCCGAGATCTTTCATTCGCCCTCCTCGTCGTCCTCGGTCTCGGTGGCCGCCACGCCGGTCTCGACCGGCGCGGCGCCGCGCAGCTCCACGATCTCCGCGCCCGGGAACATCTCCATCACCTGACGGATGAACGGGTCAGCCAACGCCTCGGCGCGGAACGCTTCGTCGGCGCGTTGCGCCTGCTCTTCCAGGGTCTCCGCGCCACCCCCCGTTTCGGCGCCCACCAGCCACGGCTGGCCGGTCCACTCCTTCAGCCGCGCCGCGAGGCGTTGCGCCAGATTGTTGGGAGCGCCGGGCGCCGGCTCGAACGCGATCGCGCCGGTCTTGAAGCTGATCAGGCGTACGTACTTCTGTACGTCGAGCCGCAGCTGGATGTCCCGGCGCGTGTCGATGAGTGCGACCACTTCCTCGAAGGTGCGGGGCTGCGGCTGCGACTGCGACTCCGCGACCGGCGAGGGGCGCGGCTTGGCGACCATGCGCGTGGCCACGCCCGCCGATCCGCGCAGGCCGCCGCCGGACGCGGGCGGCCCCGAAATGGCGCCGATATCGCCGCCCTCGCGCAGCGCCCTCAGCGCCTCCTCGGGGCCGGGCAGGTCTGCGGCGTAGGCGAGGCGGATCAGCGCCATCTCGACGGCGGCGGCCGGGTCGGGCGCGCGGCGCACTTCGTCGTAGGCGCGCAGCAGCATCTGCCAGAGCCGGGCGAGACTGGCGCCGGAGACGGCCGCGCCGATCGCGGTGATCCGTTGCGCCTGATCCTTGGGCAGCACCAGCGCCTCGGGGCCGATAGCCTTGGCGAGGCTGGCGCCGTGGCAGTGCTCCATGAGGTCGCTCATCACGGTCGCCGGGTCGGCCCCGTAGCCGAAGATCACGCGAAACGCCTCGATCGCGGCTCCGGCCTCGCCGCGCACGCACTTCTCGAAGAGATCGATGGTCTGGGCCCGGTCGGCCAGCCCCAGCATGTCCCGCACCACGGCCTGCGTGACCTGGCCGCCGGCCTCGACCTGCACCAGCGCCTGGTCGAGCAGCGACTGGGCGTCGCGCACTGAGCCCTCGGCGGCCCTCGCGATCAGCGCGATCGCGTCGGCCTCGATCCGCACCCCCTCGCGCTCGGCGATCGCGTGCAGGTTGCCTCCGATCACCTCGGGCTCGACCCGGCGCAGGTCGAAGCGCTGGCAGCGTGAAAGGATGGTCACCGGAACCTTCCGGATCTCGGTGGTGGCGAAGATGAACTTGGCGTGCGGCGGCGGCTCTTCCAGCGTCTTCAGCAGCGCGTTGAACGCCGCCGTCGAGAGCATGTGCACCTCGTCGATGATGTAGACCTTGTAGCGAGCCTCGACCGGCGCGTAGCGCACGCCGTCCAGCAGTTCGCGCATCTCGTCGACGCGCGAACGGCTCGCCGCGTCGAGCTCCAGCACGTCCATGTGCCGCCCCTCGACGATGGCGCGGCAGTGGCGGCCCTCGGCCGCGAGGCCGGTGACGCTCGGCTCGTGGATCTCGTCGCTCTCGTAGTTGAGCGCCCGCGCCAGCAACCGGGCCGTCGTGGTCTTGCCCACCCCGCGCACTCCGGTGAGCATGAAGGCGTGGGCGATGCGGCCGCTGGCGAACGCGTTCTTGAGCGTCCGGACCATGGCCTCCTGACCGATCAGGTCGTCGAAGGCCTTCGGCCGGTACTTGCGCGCGATGACCGTATAGTGGCCAGCCTCTTCGGCCGGGGCGGCTGTGGCCACGGGCGCGCCGCCGAACATGTCGGCCGTCGCCGTATCGGCCTCGGCCGGCGCCGAATTCGGCTCTGCGGGGGACTGATCGTCCTGGTCGGCCATATACTCTGGGCGGGCTGGAAGCGGTGGAGACCGGCAGACGACCCGGAGCAAAACTCGTTACGGCTGCTTCCTTCCGGACCTGACCGGGTTGGCGAGGCCTCCGCCCATCGCCGATCTCCGAGACCTATATCGCGTGCGGAGCCGGCCTGCGCAAGCGCGGCGCAGGTTCCAGGGCGCCGACTGCTGACGCGCCGCCCGTCGCGCGCTAAGAGCGAAGCATGCCTCTCTCAGCCTTCATGAACGTCTTCGCCGGCAATCCGCTCGACCGTGCGAGCGACCGGCGCGCCAACGCCGCGTGGGTGGCGGGCAAGCTCGCCGACCCTGGCAGCCTCGCGCTCGTGATGTGGAACGGCAAGCCGATGGTAGAGAAGCGCGAGGGCGGCGGCAGCCAGATCGCCTACGTCCGCGCCGACCTGGCGAGCGAGCTCGCAGGCGGATTGGAGCGCCTCCTCTTCATGGGCCTCTGGAATGAGACCGCGGTGTTCGCGCTCGACATGGAGGGGCGGGCCGATCCGGCGGACGGGCCGCTCGCGGGGCTCGGACGCTTCGAGGATCTGCGGGCCATCGCCCTCGATGTGCCGCAGGCCGACGCCGGCATTCTGGCCACCGCCAAGGCGATGTTCGAGTGGCGTCGGCGACATCGCCACTGCGCCGCCTGCGGCGGGCCCAGCGAGCCGTCCGACGGCGGCTGGAAGCGAATCTGTCCCTCCTGCAAGGCCGAGCACTTCCCGCGCACCGACCCGGTGGTGATCATGCTGCCGACGCGGGGCGAGACCTGCCTGCTCGGCCGCCAGGCGGCATGGCCGAAGGGCACCTATTCCGCGTTGGCCGGCTTCCTGGAGCCGGGCGAGAACATCGAGGAAGCCTGCGCGCGCGAAATCTGGGAGGAAGCCGGCCTCAGGACGGCCAGGGTGCGCTACCACTCGACCCAGCCCTGGCCGTACCCCTCGTCGCTGATGATAGGCCTGATCGCCGAGGTCGAGGACGGCGAGGCCGCCCCCGACCAGACCGAGCTCGAGGAGGTGCGCTGGTTCACCCGCGAGGAGGCGAAGGTGCTGGTCACCAGCGGATTGCCCGACGCCCGGGCGCCGGGCGCCGTCGCGATCGCACACCAGCTGATCAAGGCCTGGGCGGAGGAGTAGGTCGGCCCTTTCCGGGTTCGCGGAGACCGAGCTTCAGAAGCCCAGCCGCCGGTCGGATAGCGCGCCTCGCTCACGCGCCGGCGGCAGCCTTCAGCCGATAGGCGTCGGCTGGGTAGACGCCCAGCACCTCGAAATGGTCGGAAAAGAACCGCAGCTCTTCGAAAGCTCGGGCGAGCGCCGGGTCGTCAGGCCGGCCGTCCACTTCCGCGTAGAAGAACGTGGCCGTGAAGGCGCCGTTCTCCATGTAGCTCTCGAGCTTGGTCATGTTGACGCCGTTGGTGGCGAAGCCCCCCAGCGCCTTGTAGAGCGCCGCAGGCAGGTTGCGGACGCGAAAGGTGAAGCTGGTCACGCAGGGCGTGCCGGCCGGCGGCGCTGGCGGGTGCGGATCGCCGGTCATGACGAGGAAGCGCGTCGTATTGTGGGCTTCGTCCTCGACGTCGCGCGCCAGGATCGCAAGGCCGTAGAGCGCCGCCGCCGGCGCCGGAGCGAGGACGGCGCAAGCGGGGTCCGGGTGCTCGGCCAGCCGTTTGGCCGAACCCGCAGTGTCAGCCCCTGCGATCGTCTTCAGCTTCAGGCGGCGGATCAGCTTGCGGCACTGGTTCAGCGCGATCGGCATGCTGGTGACGCTCTTCAGCCCCTCGAGCGTCGCGCCGGGGATGGCCATCAGCTGGAAGTGGATCGGTTTGAAACGCTCGCCGATGATCCTCAGCCCCGACTGCGGCAGCAGGTGGTGCATCTCGGGCACGCGGCCGGCGGTGGAGTTTTCGACCGGGATCATTCCCAGATCGCAGGCGCGAGACCTGACCGCCGCGACGGCCGCCTCGAACTCCGCGAACGGCGTCGGCGCATGGTCGGGGAAATAGGTCTGGCACGCCTCGTGGCTGAACGAGCCGAGCTCGCCATGAAACGCGATCCTAGGGCGCTGGTCTTGCGTCACGGGGAATAGGTCCTCGCGAAGGCCCGGGCGGCCTCCAGATCGCCCGGGGTATCGACCGAAATCGGGGTCTCGTCCACTACGGCCGCCCAGATCGAGAGACCGAGTTCGAGCGCGCGCAGCTGCTCCAGTTTCTCGCGCTGCTCCAGGGGCGAGGGCGGCGCCAGGCAGAACCGCTCGAGCGCGGGCCGGCGGTAGGCGTAGATCCCGACATGCTTCCAAACCGGCCCGTCGCCGTAGAGCTCGGATCGCGTGAAGTACAGACAACGACCGCGCGGGTCGCCAGGCGGCAGACTGACCACGGCTTTCACCACCGCCGGGTCGGCGCGGTCGGCCGGCGACGCCTCGGACGCGATGGCGGTGGCGATATCGCAATCAGGTTCGGCGGCGAGCACGCCGAGGCATGCGGTGATCGCAGCCGCGTCGACGAACGGCATGTCGCCTTGCAGGTTCACCACGACGTCGCAGCGGCCGTCCGGGTCGAGCTCGGCGAGCGCCGCCAGCACCCGATCGGAACCGGACGGCAGATGGGGATCGGTGAGCACTGCGCGTCCCCCCGCCGCCGCCACAGCGCCGACGATTTCCACGTCGCCCGCGGCGACGGCGACGTCGCCGACGCGCGCCTTTTCCGCCTGCCGGAGCACGCGCACAATCATCGGGACGCCGGCTATGTCGGCGAGCGGCTTGCCGGGCAGGCGGCTGGCGGCCAGGCGCGCCGGAATGATTACGATCGGGGTCATTGCGGTTCGGTGGGCGGGCTCTGCGCGGGGCTTGAGACGGGGTCAAGACGGCGACGATTCGGCGCGGGTCCCAGAAGCGCGCCGGCGCCGGCGATTGGCCGGTTGCGCGAGCGCCCCTACCGTGCAAGAGACGCCCTCGCAACAAGGGGCGGGTTTAGACTCATCCATGGCCGACAGCTTAGCCTTCAACAAGATAGCCGGCGCCGCGCTGGCGACCGGTCTCGTGATCTTCGGCCTCCAGAACCTCATGCCGGTCATCTTCCACCAGGAGCCGCCGGCCAAGCCGGGCTATGCGATCGCGGTGCAGGTGAGCACCGGCGGTGGCGCGGCGCCCGCCGACGTCATGCCAGACTGGGGCACGGTGCTGCCGAAGGCCGACGTCGCCCACGGGCAGGCGATCACCGCCAAGTGCGCCTCGTGCCACGACTTCGACGCAGCCGGCACCAACGCCATAGGTCCCGGCCTCTACGGCGTGGTCGGGCGGCCGCCGGGCACGCACCCAGGCTACAGCTACGATCAGGCGATGCAGGATTTCGCCAAGACGCACAAGGCCTGGACCTACGACCTGCTCTATCAGTTCCTGAAGGCCCCCGGTCAGTTCATGCCGGGCACGAAAATGACGTTCGTGGGTCTGCCGGAGTCGCAGGATCGGATCGACGTGATCGCCTACCTGCGCTCAAACGGCTCGCCGAACTATCCGATCCCGCCGGCGAAGCCAGCCGCGCCCGCCGCCGCGAGCGATGCGGCGGCCCCTGCGGCGAACGCGACCGCACCGGCCAACGCCACGGCCGGTAAGTAGGCTCGCTGGCCGGGCGAGGGCTGAGGCGTCCGCCTCAGGCGCCCTTGCGGGCGCTGGCCTTCGCCAGCTTCTCGATGGAGCGCTCGAGCCGGGCGAATCCGGCGGTCATGCAGGCCATGATGGCCTCGGCGTCGGCGCTCGCCCCGTGCGACGCGGCCGAGGCGTCGCCATTCCTTTTGCCCGAGGTCATACCGGCCTTGGCGCGCACCTTGGAGTAAGCTTCGCGCAGGCGACGGCCGGAATCGTCCTCCTCGTTGATGTACCACTGCAGCATGTTGCAGGTCATCGAGTCGTAGGCGCCGTCGGCGATGCCCTTGCGGATGTCGGCGAACACGTCCCGCGGCTCGGGACGCTCGGGGCCGACCTTCTCGCAATCGGCAATGCGGGGATTGGCGTAGCGGGCGAGGCGTTCGACCGCCGTCGGGTCGGCCTTCGGCCTCAACTCGTAGCCCAGCTCGCAGAGCCGCCGGCAGAAGAGCTCGCCGTGGCTGGTCTCGCGGGCGGCCACGAGGCGAAGCGTTGCGGCCAACTCCTCGTCGTCGGTCGCGTCCGCCCAGGCTTTCAGGTAGACGCCCGCCTCGCTCTCGGCGAGCGAAATGGCGTTCAGCAGGCCGAGATAGCCGGGCTTCTCAGCGGTCGTGGCTTCGGTCATGGCCAATCCTCCATCGGGCGGGGCGTCTTCTTGCGCCTCCCCGAAGGGCATCATGACTCGCAATTGCAGGCCGGCAAGGGCGCCCCAGCGGCAGCTTCCGGGCGAATTTGGCGAGCGAGCGCAACCGCAACGGATCCTGGCGGAGGCGCGCGTGGTCAGCGACTCCGCCGAACTCCGTCGTCGTCGGTGATGAACATGTTGCCGATCAAGCTGACGAACCAGACGATGATGGTGACCAGCACGGCGTTGACAATGCCGCCGATATGCATGCGCCCGTGGAAGTGGTCCACGACCCAGCTGGTGAGCAGGATCATCAGGCCGTTTACGATCAGGAGGAACAGCCCGAGCGTCAGGATGGTCGCCGGCAGCGTGAGGAGGGTGACGATCGGGCGGACGACGGCGTTGACGAGGCCGAGGACCAGTCCGGCCGCGACCAGCGTCTCCCACCCGGTCACCCGAACGCCAGGGACCAGGTGCGACGCCACCCAGAAGCCCGCCGCCGCGACCAGCCCGCGAAGGATGAATCGGATCATGCGATTTGCACCGTCGTTGACGTTGACGTAAGCGATGAGTTGCGTAACATAATCGGCGATAACAAGCGCGGGACGCGCACACCAGGAAGTCGAATATGCCCCACGAATTGCGGCGCCCCGAGCGCACGTTCACCATTCGCCAGCTCTGCCTCGAGTTCAAGTGCACGCCCCGGGCGTTGCGCTTCTACGAGGACAAGGGCCTGCTGTCGCCGGCCCGTCAGGGCCTGAATCGGGTCTACTCCTACAAGGACCGCGCCCGCCTGCAGCTGATCCTGCGCGGCAAGCGCGTGAACCTGTCGCTGGCGGAGATCCGCGAGATCCTCGACCTGTACGACAAGCGCGACGGCGGCGCGTCGCAGAACGCCACCGCCCTGCGCAAGTTCCGCGAACGCATCGTCACGCTGGAGCAGCAGCGCGAGGATCTCGACCAGGCTATCAACCTGCTGAAGACCTCCTGCCAGGCGATCGAGGACCAGCTCTCGCACACCCGGCCCGACCTGCTGGCGGAGGCCGAGCAGCCTGCGGCGCCGCCGACCACCCACCGCGTCGGCCAGCGCCATCCGGAGCACGTCCGCTAGGCGCCGCTGGGGCGCTGGGCCCGGTTGCTGGTATAAGGCTCGCTCCTCGACTTCCCGGGAGCGAGCCTTTTCATGACGTATCGACCGCCCGTCCGCGAGCATCTGTTCCTTCTGCGGGAGGTGCTCGAAATCGAGACGCTCAGCAACCTGCCGGGGTTCGCTGAGGCGCCGATGGACGTGGTGGAGCAGATCCTCGACGAGGCGGCCAGATTCTGCGCCGAGGTCCTGGCGCCGCTGAACACTGTGGGCGACAAGCACGGGTGCGTGCGCGGTTCCGACGGATCGGTGACCACGCCGCCCGGCTTCAAGGAGGCCTACCGCCAGCTGGTCGAAGGTGGTTGGCCGGCGCTCGGCGCCGAGCCGGCCTATGGCGGGCAGGGCTTGCCCTCGGTGGTGAACCTCGCGTTCAGCGAGATGAGTTCGGCGGCCAACATGGCCTTCGCGATGTATCCGGGCCTGACCCACGGCGCCTATTCGGCGATCCTCGCCGGCGGGTCCGACGCCCAGAAGGCCCTCTACCTGCCCAGGCTGGCCAGCGGCGAGTGGGGCGGCACGATGAACCTCACCGAGCCGCAATGCGGGACCGACCTCGGCCTCATCCGCACCAAGGCCGTCCCGGCCGGCGACGGGACCTACCTCATCAGCGGCCAGAAGATCTGGATTTCGTCGGGCGAGCACGATCTGACCGAGAACATCGTCCATCTGGTGCTCGCCCGCATCGAGGGCGCGCCGGAGGGCACGCGCGGCATCAGCCTCTTCATAGTGCCGAAATTCATCCCCGACGCCGAGGGCAAGCCGGGCCGCCGCAACGCGGTGAGCTGCGCCGGCCTCGAGGAGAAGATGGGCATCCACGGTAACGCCACCTGCGTCATCAGCCACGAGGAAAGCGTCGGCTGGCTGGTGGGCGAGGAGAACCGGGGCCTCGCGCTGATGTTCGTGATGATGAACGAGGCCAGGATCGGTGTCGGTCTGCAGGGCCTCGCCCAGGGCGAAGCCGCCTATCAGGCGGCGGCCGCCTTCGCCAAGGAGCGCCTGCAGATGCGCGCGCTGACCGGGCCGAAGAACCCGACAGGTCCGGCCGATCCGATCATCGTGCATCCTGATGTGCGGCGCATGCTCATGGACGCGCGGGCCGTTCTCGAGGGCGGTCGGGCGCTCATCTTCTGGACCGCGCTGCACGGCGACCTCGCCCAGCGTCATCCGGACGAGGCGGTGCGCCGCAAGGGCGAGGACTACATGGCGCTGCTAACGCCGGTGGTGAAGGCGTTCCTTACCGAGAAGGGGTTCGTCATCGCCTCCGACGCCCTTCAGGTGCACGGCGGCTCCGGTTTCACCGAGCACTTCCCGGCCAGCCAGTACCTGCGCGATTCGCGCATCACGCTGATCTACGAGGGAACGAACGGCGTCCAGGCGCTTGACCTCGTCGGCCGCAAGCTGGCGCAGAACGGTGGGCGCGCGGTGATGACCTTCGCAGCCGAGGTCGACGCCTTCGTCGAGGCGAACAGGGTCGACGCGGCGCTGAAGCCGTTCGTCGAAGGGCTCGCGGCCGTGAAAGCCCAGCTGCAGGATGGTACGATGTGGCTGATGCAGAACGGGCTCGCCAATCCCGACAACGCCGGCGCCGCCTCAATGGACTATCTGCGCCTCTTCGGCCTCACCGGCCTCGCCTACATGTGGGCGCTGATGGCCAAGGCCGCGAACGGCAGAATCGCGGCCGGCGACGGCGATCCGTTCTATGCCGCGAAGCTCGTCGTTGGGAGGTACTTCATCGAGCGCGTGCTCCCCGACGCCGGCGCGCACCTGGCGAGGATCAAGACGGGCGCGGGCCCGGTGATGGCGCTGGCCGCTGAGGCCTTCTGACGGCTCAGGCCCGGTTGACGCTGTTGGCCTTGATCCGCGCCGCGCCCTTGTCGTCGAGGTCCTGCCTGGTCAAGCCGAGGCGGATCGGACCGGCGAGCGCGGCGTTGACCGCGTCGAGGCCGCAGGGAACGCCCGGGCGGCGGGCGAACAGGTAACGCAGCGACAGGCGCTCGTTGTCGGCCGCGTCCGGCTGGGTCCCATGCAGGGTGCAGGCGTGCCAGACCGCGGCGAAGCCGGTCTCGCCCACCAGCATGTGCTGGCGCGCGACCATCTCGCCGCCGCGCCCGTCGCGATAGAGCCAGGCGCCGTCTTCGCGGGAGAGGTCGTGCGGGAAGAGGGTCGCCCCCAGCCGGTGACTGTCTTCGAGCAGATAGAGCGGCGCATCGTGGGCGCCGACCGGGTGAAGGTAGACGTAGAGAGTCACGAAGTCGGCGTCGCGATCCTTGAAATCGATCAGATCCTGATGGAAATCGATCCCGTAGAAATAGGTCACGTCGCGATATTCGGGGCGTACGTAGGCCCCGAGATTGTTGACGGGATTGTCCGTGATCCTCGCCTTCAGCCACTCCGGCACGGATTTCGCCGGCACGCCGCAGACCACTTTCTTGTTGAGTGTCTCGTAGTCCGCGCCGAGGAGCTCAGTGAGCACGGCCGCGACGTCCGGGTTGCGTTCGACAAACGCGAGGTCGTCCTCGAACCGCTCAAGAAGGTTGCGGCCGGCGCGCGGGTTGACGCCGACGTACTGAGGATCGGCGTCGAAGGCGCTCTCTGTGAGGAAAAGCTCGGCGTCGAAGCGCCGCGTCGCACGGATCTTCGCCAGGAGCCGGGCGGCCGCCGCGCCGTCGAGCGACCGCGGGAACGCGTGATATCCCCGCCGGATGAGGTCCTCGGTAGGACTGGAGGAGGGGTCGAGACGGCGGGCTGGGGCGGGCATCGTCGGGCGCTCCGGCGGAGGGATGGCCACGATCCAAGGCCGGTTCGGTTAATGGATCGGGAAAGTCGGCCGATTCTCCGCGACGTGTGCCTGCGCCGATCGACCGCCCGCGGCCTCGCGATCGGCGCGCGGTGGCGCTTCATTTCAGCTCGTAGTCCCATCCCTCGCGCCAGGCGAAATCCTCGTCCACGAGGTCCTCCAGGCGTCGTCCGCCGAGCCGGCAGTCCAGCCCCCAACGCGTCGCCACGTGCCCGATGATGAGGACGGGCGCGCCGGCCCAGCGCCTCCCGAGCGGGCCCCGCAGGTCGTCCAGGAACGCGCCGACGCGCTCGACCGCGCCGCGCCAGCTTTCACCCCCGGGGTAGGGCTCCGCGATGTAGCTCCGGCGCTCGGCGTGGATCGCGGGCGCGGGCGCCCCGTTCAGCCGGCCATAATCGCATTCGCGCAGCCGCCAGTCGGCGAGGATCGGCGTGCCTGCGCCTTCGAACGCGACGGCCGCGGTTTCCAGGGCGCGACCGAGATCCGAGACGAAGACGACCGCCGCGCCCTGGCGCCGCGCGCCCAGTTCCTTGGCGAGAGCCCGTCCGCGGGAAGAGAGGCGGCCGGGAAGCCAGCCCGTCGCGATCCCCCGATCGTTGTCCTCGCTCCAGCTGTGCGTCTCGAAGGTCAGGCGAAGTGCGGCCGGCATGTCAGACTCACCGCGCACCGGGCGTCGTGTCCGGCTGCCGGTCAGGATGGGCGGCCGCGAACGCCGGTTGCTCCGCCGCCCGCGCCGCTACCGCTCGGATCGCCGGATAGGGCGCGAGGTCGAGGCCGTAGCGATGCGCCGAGTAGACTTGCGGGACCAGGCAGCAGTCGGCCATGCCGGGCGCCGCGCCGAACGCGAACCCCTGGCCGTGACGGGCGATCATCGGCTCGAGGGCGTCGAAGCCGGCCGCGATCCAACCGTGAATCCACTTGGTCTGGTCCTCGGCGCCGAACGGATGGCCCATCCGGCTCAGCGCCTGCAGGACGCGCAGGTTGTTCAAGGGATGGATGTCGCAGGCGATGATCTCGGCCATTGCGCGTACGATCTGCCGCTCCTGCGGCGTCTCCGGCAGCAGCGGCGGCTCGGGGTGGGTCTCTTCCAGCCACTCCAGTATGGCGAGGCTCTGGGTGAGTGGGCCGTCAGCGGTCTCGAGCGTCGGCACGAGGCCCTGGCGGTTCTTGGCCAGATAGGGCTCGCGCCGGCCCTCGCCACCGACGAGGTCGACGCTCGCATAGTCATAGTCCAGGCCCTTCAGGTTGAGCCCGATGCGCACGCGGTAGGGTGCGGTCGCCCGCCACATCGAGTGGAGGACGAGCCCGCTCATCGCTCAGACGATCCTGAACGAGAGTTCGCCGACGCCTTCGATCTCACCCTGGACGAGGTCGCCACGGACCACCGGTCCGACGCCCTCCGGCGTGCCGGTGTAGATCAGGTCGCCGGGTTCGAGGCGCCATAGCCGCGAGGCCTCGGCGATGACCGAAGCGACGTCCCAGATCATGTCGGCGACCACCGCATCCTGCTTCACCTGGCCGTTGACCGAGAGGCTGATGCGGCCTTGCGGCGGGGGCCCTTCCCAGCGCTTGATCGCCGAGATCGGCGCGCTGAAGTCGAAGCCCTTGGCGCCTTCCCAGGGCTGCCCCTTCTCGCGGTAGGCGCTTTGCAAGTCGCGGCGCGTGAGGTCGACGCCTGCAGCGTAGCCGAACACCAGCGAAAGCGCCTCGTCGCGCGACACGTTCGCTCCGCTCGCGCCGATGGCCGCCACCAGCTCCATCTCGTGGTGCAGGTTGGAAGTCTGCGAGGGATAAGGAACGTCAGTCCCCGGCGGCGTCGCCGCGTCGCTGGGCTTGGCGAAGAAGAACGGAGGGTCGGGATCGTTCTCCGCCCCGCCCATCTCGCGTCGGTGCGCAGCGTAGTTGCGGCCCACGCAGTAGATGCGGCGAACGGGGAACAGGGCGTAGTCGCCGGCGACTGGCACGGCCGGCTGGGGCGGGGGCGCGAAGACGTAGTCGGTCATGGGGCGCTGCTTAGCGTCATGCGCGCCGGTTGGCGAGCCGCGCCCTCTTCGCGTTCGCTCAGATCGCCTCGCCATTGACAGCGCCGCTTCCGGCCGGCTCCAAGCACGGGCATGTCTGCTGACGCTTCGCAAAAGCCCCACGGTCCGCTCGCCGACCTCGTCGTCGTCGAACTGGGCACGCTCATCGCTGGGCCATTCTGCGGCCAAATCATGGCCGATTTCGGCGCAGAGGTGATCAAGATCGAGGACCCGGGCGCAGGCGATCCGATGCGCCAGTGGGGCCGCAGCCTGCCCAAAGGGCACTCGCCCTGGTGGCCGGTAATCGGTCGCGGCAAGAAGTCGGTGACGCTCAATCTGCGCAACCCGGAGGGCCAGAGGATTGCGCGCGACCTGATCGGCAAGGCTGACGTGCTGATCGAGAACTTCCGTCCCGGCACGATGGAGAAGTGGGGCATGGACTATGCGGCGCTCGCGTCCGCCAATTCTCGCCTGATCATGGCCCGCGTCTCGGGCTTCGGGCAGACCGGTCCCTACGCGCGGCGCGCCGGCTACGGCCTGATCGGCGAGGCGATGGGCGGCCTGCGGGCGATCACCGGCGAGCCCGACCGACCGCCGGCCAGAGCCGGCATCTCGATCGGCGACAGCCTCGCGGCGACGCATGCGGCGATGGGCGTCCTGATGGCGCTGCACGTGCGCGAGCGGACCGGCCGCGGCCAGGTCATCGACGCCTCCATCTACGAGAGCGTGCTGGCCATGATGGAGAACACGGTCACCGAGTACGACATCACCGGCTACGTCCGGGAACGCTCGGGCGCCATCCTGCCTGGCATCGCGCCTTCCAACGTCTATCCAACCTCCGACGGGATGATCCTGATCGGCGGCAACGGCGACACCGTCTTCGCCCGGCTCTGCGAGGCGATGGGCGAGCCAGCGCTGAAGGACGATCCCCGCTACGTCAGCCACGCGGCGCGCGGGACGAACCAGGCCGAGCTCGACGCGCATATCGCCCAGTGGACCGGCGCCAGGACGCTGGACGATCTGCTCGGTCTGCTCGAGGCGCACGGCGTGCCTTGCGGCCGCGTGTTCCGAGCCCCCGACATGCTGGCCGATCCGCAGTACCGGGCGCGCGATTCGATCGTCAGCGTCGGGCACCCGGTGTTCGGGTCGATCCGTATGCAGAACGCGCATCCGAAACTCAGCGAGACGCCCGGCGAGGTGCGTTGGCCGGGGCCGGCGCTGGGCGAGCATACGGCGGCTGTGCTCGCGGAGAAGCTGGGCGTGAACGCCGCGCGGCTCGCGGAGCTGAAGGCGGCTGGCGTTGTCTAGAGCCGGCGGCGGCGCGCCGCCGACCCGGGCCGAGATCCTGGCGCGACTGGAGCGACTGCCGCCGTCGCGGGCGATCTGGGGCCTGATCGTGCTGCTCTCGCTGGGCGGCTGCTTCGAGTTCTACGACCTGATGATGACGGCCTACATCTCGCCGGTGCTGGCGAGAGCGGGCGTGTTTCACAAGATCGGTCTCTTCGGCCTGCCCGACCAGGCCAGCTTCGTGGCCGCGACGTTCCTCGGCCTGTTCATCGGCACGATCGCCGTCTCGCAATTGGCCGACCGCTTCGGACGGCGCGCCATCTTCGTCGCCTCGCTCCTCTGGTACACGGTCGCGGCCGTGGTCATGGCGCTGCAGAACGATGCGCTTGGCGTCGATCTCTGGCGGCTGATCGCCGGGATCGGCATCGGCGTCGAGCTCGTCACCATCGACACGTTCATCGCCGAACTGGCGCCGCGCCAGGTCCGCGGTCGCGCCTTCGCGGTCAACCAGTCGATCCAGTTCCTCGCCGTGCCGATCGTGGCGTTCGCCGCCTGGCGGATCGGCGTGCAGACGATCGCCGGCGTCGCGGGCTGGCGCGTCGTGGTCCTGCTGGGCGCCGCCGCCGCGATTGGCGTGTGGTTCATTCAGCTGCGCCTGCCGGAATCGCCGCGCTGGCTCGCCGAGCACGGACGCCTCGACGAGGCCGACGCAATCGTCGCGCGGCTGGAGGCGGCCGCCCGCTTCGAGCGCCGCGAGCCGCTGCCGCCGCCGGCCCCCGTCGCGGCCTCAAGCGATGGCCATGTGCGCCTGTCCGAGATATTCCGCCGTCCACTCCTCGGGCGCACGGGCCTCTTGGTGACGCTCAATTTTTTCCAGGCCATCGGCTTTTACGGCTTCACCAACTGGGCGCCGACTTTCCTGGCCGCGCAGGGCGTGCATTTCGCCGAGAGCCTGCAGTACGGCTTCATAATCGCCGCAGCCTACCCGATCGGGCCGCTCATCTGGTGCAGCGTCGCCGAGCGGTTCGAGCGCAAGTGGCTGGTCGTGGCGGCCTGCGCGGCGACCGGCGCGCTCGGTCTCGCTTTCGCCGCCACGCGTGCGCCGGCGGCGCTGATCGTGCTGGGCGTAGCGATCAACTTCTCGAACAACCTGCTCTCGTTCTCCTACCACGCCTACCAGGCCGAGCTTTACCCGACCCGGGTGCGCGCCACCGCCGTTGGCTTCGTCTATTCGTGGAGCCGGCTCTCGACTGTGCTGTCGAGTTACGTGATCGCCTGGCTCCTTGGCCTCGCCGGGGCGGCGGGCGCATTCGGCTTCATCGCCGCGGCCATGCTCGTCTGCGTCGTCTCGGTGGCGGCGTTCGGCCCGCCGACCCGCGGCCGAGCGCTTGAGGTGATCGCCGGCTGAGACCCTGACACAGTCACCGCCGCGACAGGCGTCCCTGAACCCCGCGCGTGCATGGATCAGCCGCCGGATGTCCGGCATGGTGCGCCGCGCCGACGGGGGCGCCTCGAGCTACGCACGCAGGAGCCGCGTATGGACCTGAGCCGCCAGATCGTTCTCGAGCGACTGCCGCAAGGCCGACTGACGACCGACTGCTTCCGCCTGGAGGAGACGGAGCGGCCGAGCCCGCGCGAAGGGGAAGTGCTGCTGAAGGTGCTGTACGTCACCCTCGACGCCTCCAACCGCGCCTGGATGCAGGGTCCCACCTATCGCGCGGCCCTCACTGCGGGCGGCGTGATGTACGGTCGGGCGCTGGCCGAGGTGGTGGAGAGCCGCGCCCCCGGGCCGGCGCCGGGCGACATCGTGTTCGCCGAGACGGGGTGGCGCGACTGGGCGGTGATGCCGGCCGGGCTCGTCCAGAAACGGCCGCGCACGGCCCCGCTCAGCTATCTGCTCAGCGTCTATGGCATCAGTGGGCTGACGGCGTATCACGGCCTCGTCGATTGCGGCCGACTGGCGCCGGGCGACACGGTCGTGATCTCCGCGGCCGCCGGCGCGGTCGGCACGATCGCCTGCCAGATCGCGAGACTGAAAGGCGCGGCGCGCGTGGTTGGCGTGGCCGGCGGGCCGGAGAAGTGCGCCTGGCTGACGCGCGAGCTCGGTTGTGACGCGGCGCTGGACTACAAGGCTGGCGGCGTCCGCGAGCGGGTTCGCGAGGCCTGTCCCGGTGGGGTCGACCTGTATTTCGACAACGTCGGCGGCGCGACGCTGGAGGCGATGCTTGTCGAGATGAAGAACCACGCCCGCGTCGTCTGCTGCGGGTCGGTCTCCACCTACGACGGCTCGGCGCCGGAGCACGGTCCGCGCGGTGTTCCGGGGCTCCTGGTCACCAAGCGGCTCACCATGACCGGTTTCATCGTCACGGACTTCGCCGCCGGGCGCGAGGCGGCCCTCGCCGAGCTGCGCGGCTGGGTGGAACGTGGGCGGCTGAAGGTCCCCGAACACATCTCGGACGGCCTCGAGGATCTGCCGTCGGCGCTGGTCGGGCTGCTGCACGGCGAGAATCGCGGCAAGCGGATGGTGCGCATCCGCCATCCCGCCGAGTGAGGGAGCCGAGGCGGGTGGTTGCGCGTCGCCGCCCTCGACCCCATAACCCACGGGCATGTCCGACGCCGCGCCCGAGAAGCGCCTCTACATCAAGACGTACGGCTGTCAGATGAACGTCTACGACAGCGAGCGCATGGCCGACGTGCTGCGCCCGCTGGGCTATGGGCTGACGGACGCGCCGGACGAGGCGGACCTGGTCGTGCTGAACACCTGCCACATCCGCGAGAAGGCGACCGAGAAGGTCTATTCCGAGCTCGGCCAGATCAAGCGCCTGAAGGCGGCGAAGGCCGACGCGGGCGCGGCCATGCTGGTGGCCGTGGCCGGCTGCGTGGCGCAGGCCGAGGGCGCTGAGATCAGGCGCCGTCAGCCGGCCGTAGATATAGTGGTGGGGCCGCAATCGTACCATCGCCTGCCCGAGCTGATCGCCCGCGCGCATCGAGCGGCTGGCGAGACGCTGGCGGCCGATTTCGCGCCGGAGGAGAAGTTCGATGCGCTGCCGACGGCGCGCGCGCCCGACGGCGTCACCGCGTTCCTCACCGTTCAGGAAGGCTGCGACAAGTTCTGCTCGTTCTGCGTGGTGCCCTACACTCGCGGCGCCGAGTTCTCGCGGCCAGCGGCGGCGATCGAGGCTGAGGCCAGGGCGTTGGCCAGCCGGGGCGTGCGCGAGGTGACGCTGCTCGGCCAGAACGTCAACGCGTACGACGACGGAGGTTCCGGGTTGGCCGCGTTGGTGCGGCGCCTCGCCCGCGTTCCCGGCCTCGACCGCATCCGCTACACGACGAGCCATCCGCGCGACATGGACGAGGCGCTCATCGCCGCCCACGCGGACGTCGAGCAGCTGATGCCCTACCTGCACCTTCCTGTGCAGGCGGGCTCCGACCGCGTCCTCAAAGCGATGAACCGCGGCCACACGGCCGAGCACTACCTGCGCCTCGTGGAAAGGGTACGCGCCGCGCGGCCCGACATCGCGCTGTCGGGCGATTTCATCGTCGGCTTCCCGGGCGAACGCGAGGCGGATTTCGAGGCAACGCTGCAGCTCGTGCGCGAGGTGCGATACGCGAGCGCCTTCTCGTTCAAGTATTCGCGACGGCCCGGCACCCCGGCGGCGGCGATGCAAGGGCAGGTGGCAGACGAGGTGAAAGCCGAGCGGCTCGAGCGGCTGCAGGGGCTGCTCGGCGAGCAGCAGCAGGCGTTCAACCGCGCGCAGGTCGGGTGCGTGCTCCCCGTGCTGCTGGAGAAGCCGGGGCGTCGCGAGGGCCAGATCGCCGGGCGCAGCCCGTACCTGCAGGCCGTTCACTGCGAAGGCGACCTGGGTCTCATCGGCCAGGTTGCGCCGGTGAGGATCAGCTCGGCCGGCGCCAACAGCCTGGCGGGCGAGCTCGCCGCGGTGGCGACTGCTTGAGCCGCGGTCCCTCCGAGTTCCTGCCGCTGCCGGAGGCCGGCGTGATCGCCGCATGGGGGCCGAACGGCCGCCATGCGGCCCTTTTCGAGGACGCCTTCGACGTGCTCCTCGAGACCCCGGGCGGCGGCGTGTCGCTGAGCGGCAAGGTCGAGGCCCGTCGCCGCGCTAAGCACGCGATCGAGGCCGTGGCCCAGCGCGCCGCGCAGGGGCTGGAGGTGGGTCAGGCGGACGTGCGGGTCGCCATCGATGCGGCGCGGCGCGGCCATGGCGGCGGCGCGCCGATCGGTCGCCGGGGCCCCGTGGCGGCGAAGACCGCGGCGCAGGCCCGCTACCTCGAGCTGCTCGCGGAGCATGAGCTGGTCTTCGCACTGGGGCCGGCGGGGACCGGCAAGACCTTCCTGGCCGTCGCCCACGGCGCGGGATTGCTGCTGTCGGGCGAGGTCGACCGGCTGGTGATCACGCGCCCGGCGGTGGAGGCCGGCGAACGGCTGGGCTTCCTGCCCGGCGACCTCCTCGAGAAGGTCGATCCCTATATGGCGCCGATCTTCGAGGCGCTGACAGAGATCCTGGGCGCCGAGCAGCTCAGGCGCCGCCGCGACCGGGGCGAGATCGAGGTGGCGCCGATCGCGTTCATGCGCGGCCGCACGCTCGCCCACGCTTTCGTCATCGTGGACGAGGCGCAGAACGCCTCGCGCCTGCAGATGAAGATGGTGCTGACCCGGATGGGCGAGGGTGCGCGGATGGCCGTGACCGGCGACCCGAGCCAGGTCGACCTGCCCTCGAGCGCCGATTCCGGCCTCGCCCACGCCGTTTCGATCCTCGAAGGGGTCAAGGGCGTCGCGATCATGCGCTTCGCCGCGGAGGACGTGGTGCGCCACCCGCTGGTCGAGCGCATCGTCAAGGCCTACGACGCCGATGCGGCCAAGCGCGGCCCCCGGACGCTGAGCGGCCGGTGATCGAGGTCCTCGTCGCCGACCCGGCCTGGCGCAAGGCGGAGCCTCGCGCCGCCTCGCTCGTCAAGGCTGCGGCGCGCGCCGCCTTGAAGCACGAGGGGCGCAGCGGCGACCTGGCTGTTCTGTTGGCCGACGACGAGCGGCTCCGCGCGCTCAACGGCGCGTTCCGGGGCAAGGACGCCGCAACCAATGTGCTCTCGTTCGCCGCCGCTGACGGTTCCTCCGCCCAACTCGGCGACATCGCGCTGGCGTTCGGGGTCTGCGCGCGGGAAGCCGCCGAACAGGGCAAGAACCTGGCGGCCCACTTGCAGCATCTGACGACGCATGGCGTCCTGCACCTGATCGGGTACGATCACGAGGACCCTGGCGAAGCTGAGGCGATGGAGGCGAAGGAGCGCGCCATCCTCGCGGGTCTCGGCCTCGCTGACCCTTACGCGGCGCCCTGAGCCGGCGCCAGGAGACCATGGCCGACGCCCACCACGACGACGCGCCGGACGACGAGGCGAAGGCCGGGCCGATCGAGCAGGTGCTGAGCGCGCTCGGTCTCGGACGCAAGCCGAGGCCGGAGGACCGCGATCAGGATCAGCGCGCGGGCGCCGGGCTCGTCCACCAGGCCGCAGCCTTCCAGAGCCTGACCGTCGCGGACGTCATGACCCCGCGGGCGGACATCGTGGGGCTCGAGATCGGCGCGCCGCTCTCGGCGGTCGCCGCGCAGTTCATCGAGAGCGAGCATTCGCGCCTGCCGGTCTACCGCGAGACGCTCGACGACCCCGTGGGGTTCGTCCACATCAAGGACGTCTTCAAAATCATAGCAGGAAAGGTGGCGCCGCCCGATCCCGACGAGCCCGTCCTGGGGCGCCTGCGCCGAGAAAGCCTCTACGTGCCCGCCTCGATGCGGGCGGCGGACCTCCTGGTGCGGATGCAGGCGAGGCACATCCACCTGGCGATGGTCATCGACGAATTCGGTGGCGTCGATGGGCTGGTCACGATGGAGAACGTCATCGAAGCGGTGGTCGGCCAGATCGACGACGAGCACGACGTGGCGGAAGTCCCGCAGATCATCGCGCGCCCCGGCGGCGTCTACGACGTCGACGCGCGCACCGAGCTCGCCGAGGTCGAGACGGCGCTCGGCCGCCCGCTTCCGCCGCCGGATCCCGAGGACGAGATCGACACGATCGCCGGGCTCGTCGTCGCGCTCGCGGGGCGGGTGCCGCAGCGCGGCGAGGTGATCGCGCTAGGCGAGGCGCTTGAGGCCGAGGTGGTCGACGCCGACCCGCGCCGGATCAAGCGGCTGCGCTTGCGGCCCGCGACGCTGCTGGCGAAGCCGGCCGAGGCGTGACGGGCGCCCTCCGCCCGACCGCCAGGGCATGGGCTGCACGCGGCTGCGCGGTCGGCGCGGGGCTGGCCGCCGCTTTCGCCCATCCCCCGTTCGGGCTGTTGCCGGGCCTGCTGGGCTACGCGCTGCTTCTGCGGCTGCTCGACGGCGCCGGCCCCGGCCGCCGGCTGCGGTCGGCATTCTTCCGCGCCTGGCTGGCGGGCTGCGCCTACTTCGCGGTCTCCACTTGGTGGGTGGGCGAGGCCTTCTTCGTCGACGCGAAGCACCAGGGCTGGATGGCGCCGTTCGCGGTGACCGGGATGGCGACGGGGCTGGCCGTGTTCTGGGGCCTCGGCGGTCTCGTCTACCGCCTCGCGGCGCCGCCCGGCGCGACGCGGCTGCTGGTGTTCGCCGGCGCCCTTGCCGGAGCGGAGTGGCTGCGCGGCCACGTCTTGGGCGGGTTTCCCTGGGACCTGCCGGGGGAAACCTGGCGGGCCGGATCGGCGCCGTCGCAAGCCGCCTCGATCGTTAGCGCCTACGGACTCACGTGGATCACGCTGGCGATCTGCGCCGCCCCCGGTCTCGGCTGGCGCGGCCGTGGCGAACGGATCGCTCTGGCCGGCGCCTTCGCTGGACTCGTGGTGCTCTACGGATTCGGCGCCTGGCGCCTCGCAGGCGCAAACGATACGCCGGCGGCCGGCGCGCCGGTCGTCCGAGTCGTGCAGCCGGATACGCCGGAGGAGGCGTCCTACGACGACGGCGCGCTGAGCCGCATCCTCGCCAAGAACCTGGCCCTAACGGTCGCGCCGGCGGCGCGTCCGCCCGACATTGTGGTCTGGTCAGAGGCGGGCCTGCCCGACGCGCTGGGCGACTATCTTGCTCCCGGGACGTGGACCAACGCGGCCATCCAAGGCGCGCTGCGCCCGGGCGAGACGCTGATCACCGGCGGCTATCGAGAGGCGCCGCCGCCGCCCGGCGCCTACGCCCCGGACGGCGTGATCTATCACAACAGCCTCGTGGCCCTGCGCGAGGGGGCCGGCGGCCTCGTCATGACGGGGCTCTACGACAAGCACACGCTCGTGCCGTTCGGGGAATACCTGCCCCTGGCCCGCTACCTCGCCCCGCTCGGGGTGCAGCAACTGGTGCACGTGGGCCAGGGGTTCACGCCTGGCCCGCCGCCGCGTCCGCTGGCGCCGCCGGGCGCGCCGCCATTCCAGCCGCTGATCTGCTACGAAAGCCTCTTTCCTGGCGTGACTCGCGCCGGCGCCATCGCCGCCGGTCATCGGCCGGCCTGGATCGTCAACATCTCGGACGACGCCTGGTTCGGTGTGACCAGCGGCCCCTGGCAGCACCTGAACCTGGCCAGTTACCGCGCCATCGAGGAAGGGCTGCCAATGGTGCGCGCGACTCCCACCGGCGTCTCGGCGATCATCGACGCCTATGGACGAACCTTGCCGGGGAAAATCCTCGGCGAAGGGGCTCGCGGCTTCATCGACGCGCCGCTGCCGCCGGCGCTTGCGCCGACGTTTTTTGTGCGCTGGGGCCCGATAGGATTCGCGTTGCTCATGATCATTTCCGTGGCGACTAGGACACGGCTTTAGATTAGTTACCGAAGCGCGACTTTGCGCCGCAATGGCGCCGCTTATTTCGTCTGTATTATGGCTTTTTTCTAACGCTGTCGCGTGAACGGGCCTTCATGAACGACGATGTAGATTTTCGTTTTCCCAATCCCGTCGATCTTCATGTCGGCGCGCGAATAAGACTGCGAAGGCGCATGCAGGGCGTAAGCCAGGAGAAGCTTGCGGATGCGCTCGGCCTGACGTTCCAACAGGTGCAGAAGTACGAGCGAGGCGCCAACCGCGTCAGCGCCTCGAAGCTCTACGAGATCGCCGCAGCGCTGCGGGCGCCCGTCTCCTACTTCTTCGACGGGCTGGCCGACCCGGAGGTCACCGAGGCCGACCGCGCGAAAGCCGGCCCGTCCGACGAACAGACAGTCCATGCGTTTCTCATGACCGCGGAGGGTCTTGAGCTGGCGCGGCTGTTTCCCCAGCTGCCGCGCGGGCCGGTGCGTCGACGCTTCCTCGACCTGCTGCGCGCCATGGCCGGGGGCGAGATGGATGCGGATGACGCAGCCGAGGGCTGACGCGGCGCGCGCCGCCGCGATAAACGGCGGTCGTGGCTGATCATCCGACGGACCTGCGCACCTACGGCCGCGTGAAGTCGCGGCCCCTGAAGCCGCGTCAGGCGCGGCTGATGGAAGCCCTGCTGCCGGCCGTGGCGCTGCCGGACGGCGACATCGATCCCGACGCGATCGCGCCATGGGCCCGCCAGACGTGGCTCGAGGCCGGATTCGGCGCCGGCGAGCACCTGGCGGCGCAGGCGGAGCGGCGGCCGGACGTGCTTTTCCTGGGCGTGGAGCCCTTCGTGAACGGGGTCGCCGCCTGCCTGGCGCAGATCGAGGACAGAGCGCTCCGGAATGTGCGATTGCTCCAAGGCGACGTGCGCGACCTGATCGCGCGCCTGCCCGCCGGGTCACTCGACCGGCTTTACGTGCTGTTCCCCGATCCCTGGCCCAAGGCGCGGCACCGCAAGCGGCGGCTGATCCAGCCGGGGTTCCTCGCTCAGGCGGGGCGGGTGATGAAGCCCGGCGCCCGGCTTGTCTTCGCCACCGACTGGGCCGACTACGCCGACTGGACGCTGCAGCGCGTCGCGGCGTCGCCGTCGTTCCGCTGGACCGCCGAGCGCGCCGGCGATTGGCGCGCGCCGCCCTCCGACCATGTGACCACGCGCTACCAGGCCAAGCGCCTCGGCGACTGCGAGCCGATCTGGCTGACGTTCGAACGTGCCTGAAAATGGGGCTATCCGGCCTCGATCCGGTCGATTTCGTCGTCGGATAGCCCGAAGTGGTGGCCGATTTCGTGCACCAGCACGTGAGTGATCAAGTCGCCCAGCGGAACGTCGCCCCGCTCGACCCATTCGTCGAGGATCGGTCGCCGATAGAGGAAGATCCGCGCCGGCGGCGTCGCCTCGAAGACCGAACGGCTCGCAAGGTCGGCGCCCTGGTAAAGGCCGGTGAGGTCGAATGGGCTCTCCAGGCCGAGGTCCTCGAGCACGTCGTCGGCGGGGAAGTCGTCAACCCGGAACACCACTTCGCCAGCCATCTGGCGAAACCGCGCGGGCAGTCCGGCGAACGCGGCTTCGGCCAGCGCCGCAAAGTCGTCGAGCGAGGGTGCGGCGGCTACCTGCCAGAAGCTGGCGCTCATTCGTCGGGAATCACGATGTGCGGCGATTCGGGCAGAGGCGCCTCGAACAGGCCGATCTCGAGCGCCTGCTGCGGCCGGACCGGCCTCAGCGGCTGCTGGGCGAGCGCGCGCAGCTCGGCCGCGGTCAGCCGGGCGCCGTCCAGGCGTCGGCGCACAGCGCGCGCCTGGTCGTCGGGAGGCGCCGCGGCGGGCTCGGCCGTCGTCGCGCGCGCCGCCGTCGGTTCGCCGACCTTCCAGTAGGACACGCTCAGCCGAAATACGGTCGCTGGCCGTCGCGCGGGCGGCGCCGGCCAGCGACGGCCCTCGCGGAAAGTCGGCTCGACCGGTCCGGTCGGCGCGCCGACCTCGATGCGCTCGACGAGCGCGCACCAGCGGTCTGGCGGCGGCGGCTCGAACCTGCGTCCGGCGCGTTCGTCGTCGAGGCGACCGGCGTAGGCGTCGAGCGCCGCCTCACGCGTGGCGAATGCCGGCCCGACAGGCTCGGTGACGAAACGCACGGTCTCGCCGGCCAGCGCCGTCGCCTCGCGCTTGCGGGCCGCGCGTCCTCTAGGCTTCGCCAGCGCCTCCTCGGCGCTCGCGGCCACGGGATAGAGGATGGCGTTCATCGGACCACCATCATGCGCCATGCGGCCGCGGGACGGAACGCCTATGCTCACGCCACCTTCGATTCGGGTGAGGCCGGATGGATTCCGAGACGCTGCTCCTCGCGACCGCGGCCGGGGCGGCGTCGCTCGCGGTTGGCGCCGCCGCCTGGGCGCTGGTCGCCCGGCGGTCGGCCGACGCCGGGCAGCGTCGCGACGACGCTACGCTGGCGGAGGCGGTCCGGCGCGCCCGCACCGTTGAGACCTCGGCGGAAGCCTTCGAGACTGCGATCATCCAGCTCGGCGACGGGCCTGCGCGGCTTCTGGTTGGGGCCGAAAGCCTCGTGGCCTGCGCCGAGCGGCTGGGCGTGGCGTCAGGTGGCGCCCATGCGGTCGTCGAGGCGTTGCGGACCTCGGACGAAGAAAGGGCCAAAACGCTGGCGGCGCTGATCGCGACCGGCGCCCCTTGCGCGTTCGAGGCACGCGGGCCCGGCGGCGGCGTCACGGTCGAGGGGCGCGCCTCGGGCGCGCTGGCGTTCCTGCGCCTGTCCCCGATGGCGGCGGCGGTTGGCGCGTTGCCGAGCGCCGCCCGGCTGGCCGCGTTCGTCGACGGCTGGACCGCGCCGGCCTGGATCGCCGCCGCGGGGGGACCGCCGCTCTACGCCAACCGCGCGTGGCTGGAAGCGGCCGGCGCGCAGAGCCTTGAGGCGGCGCGCGCCGGCGGGCTTACGTTCGACAAAGCCGCAGACGAGCTGGCCCGCGAGGCGGCCCGGACCGGTGAACGGCGCGAGGCGGTGCGCTGGGCTTCCGCTCGCGGCCGACGCCGGGCTTTCAGGCTCACCGCCCATCCGCTGGCCGCCGGCGTCGCCGGAGTCTGGACAGAGGACGTGACCGAGGTCGAGGAGGCGGCCGAGTCGGCGCGCCGCAACGCGGAAGCCCAGGACCAGACGCTGAACCAAATCCGCGAAGGCGTCGCGATTTTCGGCCGCGACCGCCGCCTGCAGTACAACAACGCCGCGTTCGCTGAGCTGTGGGGCCTCGAGCCGGCTTGGCTCGCCGAGCGCCCAAGCCACGGCGAACTCCTGGATCGACTGCGCCAGCGTCGGCGGCTGCCTGAGAGCGCGGACTATGTGAAGTGGAAGGCGGCGGAGCTTGCGCATTACGAGGCGCTGGCGCCGGCCGAGGACCTGTGGCGCGTGCCGGACGGCCGGATGTTGCGCGTCGTGCGCCAGCCGCACCCATGGGGCGGCCTGCTGCTTCTCTTCTCGGACATGACCGACGAACTGAAGCTGAAGGCTGAGTTCAACGCGCTGATCCAGGTGCAGCAGGCGACTCTCGACAAGCTGACCGACGCGGTGGCGGTCTTCTCGTCGGATGGGCGGCTGAAGCTGCACAACGAGGCGTTCGAGAAGTTCTGGAACGTCAGCGCGGCCGAGCTGGCGGCTGCCGCCGACTTCGACGGCGTCGAGGAGCTGGCGCTCGCCCGGCTGCACGACCGGCAGTTCTGGCGCAACCTGAAGGGCCGCGTCACCGACCCGGAACCGCAGGCCCGCGCCCCGTCGTCGGAAGAGCTGATCACGGCCGACGGCCGCATCGTGGCCTTCCAGTCGCGGCCGCTGCCCGATGGCGCGACGCTGATCGGCTTCGTCGACGTGACAGACACGCGGCGACTCGAGGAGGCGCTGCACCAGCGCGAGGCCGCGCTCGCCGAGGCCGAGCAGCTGAAGCGCGAGTTCGTCGGCAATGTCTCATACGAACTGCGGACCCCGCTAACGACGATCATCGGCTACTCGGAGCTGCTCGAGCGCGCCGGCGAGGGCCTATCGGATCGCGGTCGCGGGCATGTCGCGGCGGTGCGCGCCGCGGCGATCCAGCTCGGGCGTTCGATCGATGACGTCCTCGACATCGCCCAGATCGACGCGGGTGAAATGGGCCTCGACCCTGAGGACGTGAACGTCGGCCGCCTGCTCGAGGCCGCCGCAGGCCGATGGGACAGCGCCGCGGCCGCCGGCCAGGTGCGGCTCGCCCTCTCACCCGAGGCCGACGTAGGTCTCATCCGAGGCGATTCGCGGCGCCTCGGCCAGATGCTCGATCACCTGATCGAGAACGGCCTGCGGCAAACCCCGCCCGGCGGCGAGGTGAGGTTGTCGGCCGAGCGTGGCGGCGGCGAGGTCAGACTGATCGTGTCCGACACCGGACGCGGCATCCCGTTCCACGTCCAGGCGCACATCTTCGATCGCTTCGTCGGGCGCGATCAGGGCGGTCCAGGCCTGGGCCTGGCGCTGGTCAAGGCGCTCGTGGAGTTGCACGGCGGCTGGGTGGCGCTGGAGAGCGAGCCGGGCGCCGGCTCGACCTTCACCTGCCACCTGCCCGAGCAGGCTCACGCGCCTGGCGCGCCGGCGGAGCTGTTCTGACGCGCGCTTCCCGCCCCGCGGGCGAGGCGTGCTCGCCTCAGTGCTGGCTTTCTGGCATGCGCACGACGAGGCCGTTGAGCTCGTCGCTGACCTTGATCTGGCAAGAGAGGCGGGAGTTCGACTCCACGTTCTCTGCGAAGTCGAGCATCGACTCCTCCATCGCCGACCGGCTGCCCGTCTTCGCCAGCCACTCGGGCTCCACGTAGACGTGGCAGGTGGCGCAAGCGCACGCGCCGCCACAGTCGGCATCGATCCCTGGGATGTTGTTCTTCACCGCTCCCTCCATGACGGAGAGACCGTTCTTGACGTCCACGACGTGCTCTTTGCCGTTGAACTCGATGTAGGTGATCTTGGCCATCTCTTCCCCGACGCGCGCCTAACTGGCAGCGACCTCTTTCATGGAAACCGCCGGGTCCGCAAGCTTGGCGCGGTCGACGGGCTTTTGCGATCCGATCAGAAGGCGCCCGCCCATGAATTCGGCAGGCGCGTTGACCGCCTCCACCGCCTGGACCCGCGGGCCCTTGAGGTGGAAGACGGCGAACTTGGCGGCGGCCGGGTCGCCGCGGACAACGAGAGCGTCCGCATCGAAGGCGATCCCGGCCATCTGGAGCTTGAGGTCGTATTGGTCCGACCAGTTCCAGGTGACTTCGTGGGGGGGCGGCGGCGCGCCGGCGATGGCGGCCGCGGCCTGCTTGGCCTGCTCAAGCGCGTTGGCGACGCTTTCCAGGCGGAATGTGCGGTCGTAAAGCGGCAGCGGACGATGGGTGACGTCGCCGATGGCGAATATCGCCGGATCGGACGTGCGCCCCTCCAGGTCGACGACGATCCCGCCCTCACACGCAAGACCGGCGTCCCGTGCGAGCTCGTCGTTGGGGATGTTGCCGACCCCGACCAGCACCTCGTCACAGGGCAGCACCCGGCCGCCCTCCAGCTCGACGCCGGTTAGCTTGCCGTGCTCGCCGACGAAGCGAACCGTCCGCGCGTTGAGCTCGAAGCGGACGCCCTTGGCCTCGTGGTAGCGCTGGAAGAAGGTCGGCAGCGCGCCGGCGGCGACGCGAGCCAGGATTCGGTCTTCGCGCTCCAGCACCACGACGTCGGCGCCGAGCGCGCGGGCGGACGCAGCCGCCTCCAGGCCGATGTAGCCGCCTCCGACCACCACCAGCCTCTTGCCTGGTCCGAGGGCGGCCTTCAGCACCTCGGCGTCGGCCGCCGAGCGCAGGAAAAGCACGCCGGCGAGGTCGGCGCCGGGAACCGGCAGCGGGCGGGCGCGGCTGCCGGTGGCGAGAATCAGCTGCTCGTAGGAAAGGCGCCTGCCGTCAGATAGGACGACCGCCTTGGCCGCGCGGTCGATCGCGGTCGCCTTGATGTCCAGGATCAGCTCGATGCCGTGCTCGGCGTAGAAGCTGACCGGGCGCAGCATCAGCGCTTCGGCGTCAGCTTCACCCTTCAGCCAGGCCTTCGAGAGCGGCGGCCTCTGATAGGGCGCGACCGGCTCGTCGCCGACGATTGTGATCGGACCTCCATAGCCATACTGGCGCAGCTGCGCGGCCGCCGTGCCGCCGGCATGGCCCGCCCCAACGATCACCACGCCTGCGTTGCTCATCGCCGGCTCCGATGCAGAAAAATGACGGCCCCGTCAACTTACCAATGGTTAGGGCGCGAGCCCTGCTTTGCAGGTCATACGGTCCGTTCGACCAGCATCCTCTTCACTTCGGCGATCGCCTTGGCGGGGTTGAGCCCTTTCGGGCACACCTGGGCGCAGTTCAGGATCGTGTGGCAGCGGTAGAGCTTGAAGGGATCCTCCAGGGCGTCGAGCCGTTCGCCGGTGGCCTCGTCGCGGGAATCGATGATCCAGCGGTAGGCGTGGAGCAGCGCGGCGGGGCCGAGATACCGCTCCTCGTTCCACCAGTAGCTCGGGCACGAGGTCGAGCAGCAGGCGCACAGGATGCATTCGTAGAGGCCGTCGAGCTTCTCGCGATCCTCGGGCGCCTGGCGCCACTCGGTCTGAGGCTGCGGCGTCGTGGTGTGCAGCCACGGTTCAATCGAGGCGTATTGGGCGTAGAAGAGTGAGAGGTCCGGAATCAGGTCCTTGACCACCGGCTGGCTCGGCAGCGGCGCCACCACGACCGCCTCCCCCGGGACCTCTTCCCAGCCGTGGGTGCAGGCCAGCGTGTTGCGCCCGCCGATATTCATCGCGCAAGAGCCGCAGACGCCCTCGCGGCACGAGCGGCGGAAGGCGAGGGTAGCGTCCATTGTATTCTTGATGTGGATGAGCACGTCGAGCACCATCGGCCCACACTCGTCCACCTTGACCTCGTACTCGTCCCAGCGCGGGTTCTCGTTACCCTCGGGATCGTAGCGGTAGATGCGGAACAGCTTCAGCCGCCCGGCCCCCGACGGCGCGCGGTGGCGCTTGCCCTTCCCGATGCGCGAGTTCTTCGGAAGCGTGAGCTGGACCATGCTGCGGCCATCCTCCCTGGGGCGAACGAGGCAGGTCCTAGACCCTGGGCGCCGCCCTTGTCTACGCGCACCACGCGCCGAAGCGCCGCTTCATGCGGCGAGCGTCCAAACGGACGTCCGCTTGACCTCCATGTCCTCAAGTTCGCGCGTGGTCGCCACCTGATACTCCGCGAGACGGACGAGGCCCGTCTTCGGGAAATAGCTGCGGCCCGGGTCTCCGACGAGGACGCGGACGCCGGCGTCGCGGGCGGCGGCTAGCCACGCCATTACGCGGCGGGCGAGCGGCTGCTCGTAGCAGATGTCGGCGGCCAGCAGCACGTCAACCGCCGGCGGCGCGCTATCGAGCAGGTCGGCGCCCGTGAAGTCGACCGCCACGCCGTTGGCCCGGGCGTTCAGCGCCACGGCCGCCGCGCAGAAGCCATCGATGTCGGCCGCGAGCACGTTGGCCGCGCCGGCGAGCCGGGCGGCGATGGCGACGATGCCCGAGCCTGTGGCGAAGTCGAGGACACGCTTGCCGTCGACCTCCGCGCGGTGGTCGAGCAGATAGCGCGCCAGCGCCTGGCCGCCCGCCCAGGCGAACGCCCAGAACGGCGGCGGCACGTCGATCCGGCCGAGCTCCTCCTCGGTCAGCCGCCAGATCGGCGTCACCTCGCTCGCCAGATGCAGCTGCAACTCCGGCGCGTGCGGCGGCCTCTGGAGCTCGGTGTTGGCCAGAATGAAGGCGCGTCGAGCGGCGGGGTCCAGCGGAACGCGCGCGCTCACGGCGTGGTCGGTCGCCGTCCAGCGACAAGCGGGGCGCTGTTCTCCTCGACCGGCCCACCGTGGCGGTCGAGCCATCCGATGGAGCGGTTCAGGTGCGCGGGATCGCGGCCCTCAGGCGCGGCGGCGCTCATGCCGCGGCCACGCGCTTGTTGCTCGCAGCCCTCAGCACGGTCAGGTAGCTGGGCGCGGTCAGCATGCGGTCGAGCACGCCTTTCTCGCGCAGCAGGCGCTGAACCTTGGGCAGGTTCCAGCACGGCACGTGCATGAACATGTGGTGTTCGCAGTGATAGTTGACCCAGTAGGGCGCGATGATGATGCGCTCCAGCAGGTTGGCCCGGGTCGAGCGGGCGTGGCGTAGCGGATCGGGCTCGTTCTTGGCGACCAGTGCGTGCTCGGCGATGTTGCGGAAGCGCGTGATCATCATCTGCCACGTCGCCCTGGGCAATAGCCAGAGCAGGAACCAAGCCCACCAGTAGCCGAGCACCGAAGTGATCCCGATCACCGCGGCGTTTACGCAAAGCCAGCGGCGCTGCTTCACGATTTCGGCGCCGATGACCGGCAACACCGGTTCGCCCGGCTTGCGGGCCGCCAGGTTCTTCTGGAAATCGCCGAAGCGTTGCTTGAACCAGGTCTGGCCAGTGAGGTCGCGCACCACCTTGCGCCGCAGGGATTGCGGCGTGATTGGGAACGGCGCGGAGAGACCGAGGTCCGGGTCCTCCGCCTGCTGCGCGTATTTGTGATGCTGCAGATGGTACTTGCGATAGCGCTCGACGCCTGAGACGCAGAGCGTGTCGGAAAGGAAATCGCCAACCTTCGGATTGGGGTGGAGCGCGCCGTGTGCGGCGTCGTGCTGCAAGATGCCGAGACCAAGCTGGCGCCCGCCGATCACGGGGACGGCGACGACGAGGCTCAGCAATCCGATTGGGCCGAAAGCGTGCACGGCCGCGATCACGCTGGCCCAGCACAGTCCGATCACGGCCCAGCAGTGAACAACCAGCGCGACGCCGATCCACGAGGACCGGCGCGCCAGCGGCCCCCATTCTTCGGGCGTGAAGTAGCTCTTCGGGTCGACGCGGGCGGCGACTGACATCAGCGTATCTTCTCATAAACGCGCCGGCGCCGGAACGGTGTCGCCGCGTCAGGGCCGCGCCGCTGGTTGCGCCCCGCGCAATTCCCACTACTAAGGCTCACCTTGAGCAAAAGGGGCGCCTTTCCGATGTGGTTCGCCGGGCCCGCCCGTCGCGTTCCGGCCGCGGAACGACCGCAGGTGCTGAGGATGGGGTTCGACCTGCGGCCGGGCATGCGTGTCGGCCTTTTCGGCGGCTCGTTCAATCCCGCGCACCAGGGTCACGCCCATGTCGCAGAGACGGCGCGTCGGCGCCTCGCGCTCGACAGGGTCATCTGGCTGGTCTCCCCCCAGAACCCGCTGAAGCCGACGCACGAGACCGCCGCGCTGGTCCGTCGCGTGGAGGGCGCGGCGCAGGTGGCGCGCGGCCCGTCAATGATCGTGTCGGACGCGGAGACCAAGATCGGGTCATTCTACACGATCGACACCCTCAGGGTGCTGAGGGCGCGCTACCCGGGCGTCTGCTTCGTGTGGATCATGGGCGCCGACAGCCTAGCCAGCTTCCATCGCTGGCGCGGCTGGACACAGATCATGCGCGAGGCGCCGGTGGCGGTGATCGCGCGGCCGTGGACGGCGCTGAAAAGCCGCGCGGCGCCAGCGGCGCGGCGCTTCGCCCACGCCCGCATTCCGGCGGCCGCAGCGGCCACGCTAGCCCGCCGCAAGCCACCGGCCTGGGTCTATTTGACCGGCCCGCTCAACTTCACCTCCTCCACCGCGCTCAGAGGCGCCCTGGCCGCCGGACCGCATCCGCTGCAAATCCCCTCCTGACCAAACGGCGTTTCTGCGCTATATTGGAAAGTTGTGAAGTAACGTTGGGAGCCACCCCTGAACCGCAACACTGCGCGCGGCGCGCATGAGACCGCCTCCCAGGAGACCCCGTCTCCTGGCGAGGCCGCCGATGGCGAGCAAGGCGCAAGAGCCCTCGAACGGCTCCTCTTGAAACGCCTGGACGACGAGAAGGCCCAGGACATCGTCTTCATCGACCTGAAGGACAAGAGCTCAATCGCCGACGGCATGATCGTCGCCTCCGGGCGCTCGCATCGGCACGTCGGCGCGATGGCCGACCATCTCCTGCGCACGCTGAAGGACGCCGGCTACGGCAAGGCGCGCGTCGAGGGCTTGCCGCACTGCGACTGGGTGCTGATCGACGCCGGCGACGTGATCGTGCACCTGTTCCGGCCCGAGGTTCGCGTCTTCTACAACATCGAGAAGATCTGGTCGGTCGACCCGCCGCGCCGACTGGTGAACTGATCCGCGCGGCCCATGCGCATTTCGCTGATCTGCGTCGGGCGCCTGGGCGGCGCACCCGAGGCGCTGCTGGCGCGTGACTACTGCGACCGCGCCGCCGCCGCGGGGCGCAAGATCGGCCTTCCGTCCCTCGAAATCACCGAGATCGAGGGGCGCGGCAAGTCAGGCGAAGCCGCGGCCATCCTCGCCAAGGTGGCGGCGGCGCGGCTGATCGCCTGCGACGAGCATGGGCGCGCCTTCGCCTCGCGCGAGTTCGCCGCGCGGCTCGCGCGGTTGCGCGACGAGGGCCACCGCCATCTGGCCTTCGCCATCGGCGGGGCCGACGGGCTCGACGCCTCGGTCCTCGCCGCGGCCGCCGAGACGATTGCGTTCGGACCGCAGACGTGGCCGCACGCGCTGGTCCGCGCGATGCTGGCCGAGCAGGTCTACCGCGCCGTGACCATTCTGGCGGGCGGTCCTTATCATCGCGATTGAGCGCGCAAACCCAGCGGCGTTATCTGACGCCTCGGATGCGACGCGCCCTCGCCCTCACCGCGCTGATCGCGCTGGCCGGGCCGGCCGAAGGGCAGAGCCTCGAGCAGCGGCGTCAGACGCTCGCGGCGATTGCGGCCCAGGAAAGCGCTCTCACCCAGAAGCTCGGCGCCGAGCGCAACGCCCTGGCGAGGCTCGTGGGGGCGCTCGAAATGTTCAGCCGCGATCCGCCTCCGCCCCTGCTCGTTAGCCCCGTCGACGCCCGCGACGCGGTGCGCGCGATGATCCTCGCCAAGGTGATCGCGCCCGAACTCGCCCGGCGGGCCAGGACGCTGGAAGCGGAGGCTGCGCGCCTGGCGCTGCTTCGGCGCGAGGTCGCGCAGGCGAGCGGCGCGCTCTTCGCCGCCGAGAGCGCGCTCGCCGACCGGCAGGGTCGGCTCGATGCGGTGACTCGGGACGTCGATCTGCTGACGCCGCCCTCCGCCCGGGTCGCTGCGGTCTCGTCGGGCGCCGGCGGACCCCCGATCTCGCTGGTCCAGCCCGCATCCGGCCGCCTTGCGACGCGCTTCGGGGGAAGGCTGGCGAGCGGCCTCGCCGCGGAAGGCGTCGCGTGGCGCACGGCGCCAGGCGCCCGTGTGGTGAGCCCGGCCGCGGCCGTCGTGGCGTATGCTGGGCGTTTGAACGGTTGGGGCGAGGTGGTCATCTTGCGCGCGGGCGGCGGATGCCACATGGTGCTCGCCGGATTGGGCAAGGTGACGGTGACCGAGGGGCAATCGGTCGCGGCTGCCTTTCCTGTCGGCGCCATGCCGGGTGATGGACAAACGCCGCCCGAGCTTTATCTCGAAGTGCGGATGGCGGACGGTCCTATCGACCCGGCGCGGCTGATGGCGGGTGGGCGTTGAACGATTGTCAAGGCGGCGCGCCCTAAGCCGGCGCGGCTCGCGAAGGAGTAGACCAGGGCCCAATGCGCAAGACGCTGCTGATCGCCGCATCCGCCTTCGTGCTCGGCGCCGGGACGATGGCCTACATTGGCCAAACGGCCCGTGCGACGACTGAGGTCAAGTCCGACGACTACCACATGCTGGAGCTGTTCGGCGACGTGCTGACCGAGGTTGACCGTCAGTACGTGACGCCGGTCAACAACAAGAAGCTGATCCAGGCGGCGATGTCGGGGATGCTGACGTCGCTCGATCCGCATTCCGACTATCTGTCGCCGGAAGCCTACAACGACCTGCAGGATCAGACGCGCGGCGAATACGGCGGCCTGGGGATCGAGATCCAGAGCGACGACGGCGCCATCAAGGTGGTCTCGCCGATCGACGGCACGCCGGCCGCGCGGGCCGGCATCCAGCCCGGCGACTATATCCTCGCCGTCAACGGGCAGAACATCCTGGGCCTCTCGGTCGACGACGCCGTGCGCCAGATGCGCGGCAAGCCGGGCGAGCCTGTGACGCTGACCATCGGCCGCCAGGGTGTCCAGCCGTTCGACGTGAAGCTGGTGCGCGAGATAATCCAGCCGAAATCGGTGACCTATCGGATGGTGGGCGACTACGGCTACGTGCGGCTGTCCAGCTTCAACGAGAAGGCCACGGAGGAGACGCTCGCGGCGATCAACGCGCTGAAGGCGAAGGACCCGCACATGAAGGGCCTCGTCCTCGACCTGCGCAACAATCCGGGCGGATTGCTGGACCAGGCCGTCGGAGTCGCCAGCCTCTTCCTCAATGGCGGCGAGGTCGTGTCCCAGCGCGGCCGCGATCCACAGGACGTCGAGACCTACGACGCGAAAGGCCACGACGTGCTGAACGGGTTGCCGATGGTCGTGCTGATCAACTCAGGCACCGCGTCGGCCTCCGAGATCGTGTCCGGCGCGCTTCAGGACAGGCACCGCGCCGCGATCGTGGGCGTGACCAGTTTCGGCAAGGGCTCGGTGCAGACCGTGATTCCGCTGCGCGGCGGCCTCGACGGCGCGGTGAAGCTGACGACCGCGCGCTACTACACGCCCTCCGGCCGATCCATCCAGCGCACCGGAATCCAGCCCGACTTAGAGGTCGCCGAGACCCGGCAAGAGGCCCAGCAGATCGCCGACAAGGCGTTCGAGTTCACGGAGGCGTCGTTCCGCAACGCGCTCGCCGCCCCGGAAGAGCAGACCCAGCCGACGCCGCATGTGCCGGCCGAAGCGCCGCCGCCCGGCTTCGATGAGAAGAAGGGCGACTTCCAGCTGACTCGCGCGATCGACGTGCTGAAGTACGGATCGGTCGCTGCGACGCCCAAGCTGCCGTCTCCGACGGCGACGCTTGCCCAGGTCGCCGGTCATCTCGCCCCGACAGACGGCGCCGCGCCCGCGGCGACGCCGTCCAAGCCAACGGCGTCCAAGCCGACGCCGCCCAAAGCGGCGCCGTCCAAGCCTTAGGCCAATCGGTCGCAGCGCGGCCTTTCGGCTTCATTAACCATCTGAGGCGACGCTGCGGGCTGACCGATGCCGCCCGTTCGCACCTTCGCCAAGCCACGGCCAACGCCGACCGCCGAGCCCGCGCGGACGTCGCCGTTCGGCCTGCTGAGCACGCCCGTGGTCGGCGCGGTCACCGCCGCCGGCTTCCTCCTGGCCTGCGCCGCGCTGCTTGTTTCGCTTACCGGCAACCCCCGTGCAGGCGCACCCGTGGTGCGCCTGTCGCTGGCCCGCATCGCCGACAACGGCGCGCCGCCAGGCTGGCGCCAGGCGCTGCCGTCCGAGAGCGCCGCTGAGGCCCCGTTCGCCGCCGCGACCGTCCAGTTGTCCGCTGCGGCCGACCCGCCGGCGACGCAGCCCGATCCGAGCGGCGAAGCCATCATCACCATCCCCAGCGACGGACAGGTCGACGGCGTTCCGGCTCAGGTCGCGCAAGGCCTGCCGCAGGCGCCCGTCGCCGGCCTGTTTGCGCCTGGGCCGAACGGTCCGCTGCCCGTGATCGCGG